>JAENWI010000235.1 GCA_016650115.1 Peptostreptococcaceae bacterium
CTGCGAAAAAATGGCGTGGAAGTCCGTTTGTAAAAAATTCAAGGAGGATACAATGGAAATAAAATTTGATGAAAAGGGATTAATCCCAGCTATTATACAAGATTATTACAGCAAAAAAGTACTGACTTTGGCATATATGAACAATGAAAGCCTTGGGATTACAATGTTGGAGGGAAGAACCTGCTTTTTCAGCAGGAGTAGGAATGAACTTTGGAGAAAAGGGGAAACAAGCGGCAACTTTCAGAAGGTTGTTAATATTACGGCTGACTGTGATGGGGATGCCCTGGTAATAGAAGTAATAAAGGATGGGCCGGCTTGTCATACAGGGGAAGAAAGCTGCTTTTTCGATTCGGTTTATCAAGCAGAGGGCCATGGGCCATTTAGTTATGATGAACTTTATGAAATGCTGAAAAAGAGAAAAGGTTCGCCAAAAGAGGGAAGCTATACCACCTATCTTTTTGAAAAAGGTAAGGATAAAATATTAAAGAAGATCGGTGAAGAATGCACAGAAGTCATTATTGGTGCGGCAAAAAATGATAAGGCTGAAACCATTTACGAAATTGCCGATCTTGCATATCATTTAATGGTACTCATGGTGGAAGAAGGTATTGAAATGAAGGACGTTTCAATGGAACTTGCGCGAAGACACGTGGTGGATCATAAGATTAAACAGGAAAAAATGAAATAGGATCAGCTAGGGCCTGGTGGCGCACTTGCGGGACGAAGTGCGCCACCAGGCCCTAGCTGAAAAGGAGAAAAAATGGATTATTTAAAAAAGGCAAAAGAAAGAAGCGAAGGAGACCGTAAGGACCTAACGTCAAAAGTGGAGAAACTGATTAATGATATTCGTGACAACGGAGACAAGGCACTTCTTGAATATAATGAAAAATTTGACCAATGCACCAGAAAGGACCTTCGCGTCAGCAAAGCAGAAATTGAAGAGGCTTATGCAGAAGTTAATCCGGAATTGATCGAATGCATGAGAATGGCAAAGTCGAATATTGAAAAATTTGCCAAGGCCCAAAGGGAGTCCATAAAAGAAATAAAAGAATTTGAAGTTCAACCGGGAATTAAGCTGGGACACAGAATTATTCCAATTGATTCCTGCTGCTGCTACGTGCCGGGAGGCAGTTATCCCCTATATTCCACTGCGCTGATGCTTTCGATACCAGCGAAAGTGGCTGGAGTTAAAAGAATTACAGGCTGTTCTCCTCCAATGAAAGGAACGTCTAAAATTCATCCGATGACTTTAGTTGCAATGGATTTAGGAGGAGTGGACGAAATATATGTGCTAGGGGGAGCTCAGGCAATTGCTGCTTTTTCTTATGGTACTGAGTTGATTGCTCCTGTTGATATAATCGTCGGACCTGGAAACCAGTATGTGACGGAAGCAAAAAGACAATGCTATGGACAGGTTGGAATTGATTTTATCGCTGGACCAAGCGAATTGCTTATAATAGCTGATGAAAGTTCAAATCCGAAAATCCTGGCAGCCGATATTTTGGGGCAGTCGGAGCATGATTTTCTGGCAAAAGGAATACTCCTTACTATTAGTGAAAATATTGGAAAAGAAGTCATAAAACAGGTTGAAGAGCAACTAATAACTCTTGAAACAAAAGAAATCGCCGGTAAAAGCTGGGAGGATTTCGGTGAAGTAATACTTTGCGACAACCTTGAAGAAGCTATACAAATATCAAACAAATATGCACCGGAGCATCTGGAACTGGCCATTGAAAACCCAGAAAAAATAGTGGAAAAGTTGACCAATTACGGATCCCTGTTCATTGGCGAAAACACCGCCGAAGTATTTGGTGATTATGCGTCGGGAACAAACCATACATTGCCTACATTACGAGCAGCAAGGTATACCGGAGGGGTTTATGTCGGTACATTCCTGAAGACCTGTACGCACCAGAGCATGACAAGAGAGGCCAGTAAAAAAATCGCACCCATGGTGGCGAAAATGGCAGAGGGAGAAGGACTTACAGCCCACGCCAGAGCTGCAAAGGAAAGAATTTAAAATAGTTGACATTACTAATGAAAAAGGGTAGAATAATTGTGCTTGCGTTTTAGGCGTAAGAGAGATATCAAAAGGTGCAGGCTGGGAATGACCGGCCGTGACCGAAAAGTTATTGTGAAGTGCCGAAAGTGATTGGAGACAATTTTAGTAGGTAGGAGGAAAAGAAAAATGAAGTCATTTATCGCGAAGCCTCTTGAAGTCGAAAGAAAATGGTACATTATCGACGCAGAGGACAAAACTCTTGGAAGACTTGCTACTGAAGTAGCTTCTATTCTAAGAGGAAAAAGAAAAGTAATTTTTACACCACACGTTGACACTGGTGATTATGTGATCATTGTCAATGCTGAAAAGGTTCATGTAACTGGTAAAAAAAGAAAAGAAAAAATCTATAAGAGACACACTGGATTCCCAGGAGGACTTAGAGAGGTTACATTCGAAAAGCTACAGGCAAAGAAGCCGGAAGAAATCATTATTCATGCTATAAGAGGTATGATGCCTGATGGTAAGCTTGGCAGACAGATGTTTAAAAAACTGAAGGTATATGCAGGACCTGAACATGATCATGCAGCACAAAAACCTGAAGTTTGGAATTTTTAGAGAGGGAGGAATAAACAATGGCAAAAATGCAATATCAAGGTA
>JAENWI010000261.1 GCA_016650115.1 Peptostreptococcaceae bacterium
TAATTCAAAAGACAACCCTTGAAAATCCAAGTTTTCTATCTGCTCCATCAATCCTAAGATTTTAGCATTTTGAACAGTTCTCTGTATCGCTCAGCAAATATACTTCCCTTTCTCCAGACAAACGTGAAATCATGTGTAAAATTGACTTCTTTGAATTTAATTTCTTTAAGCCTGCAGGCTTCTATCTCTTCTCTTGCGGCCACCTCATATAGGAATGTAATCCCACAGTTTGACTCAACCAATGACTTGATTGCATTCATATTACTTACTTCTACGATATTTTGAAAGTCATTGACGGTGAGATTTTTTTCACCTAGCAGTCGCTCAAGTATCTCCCTTGTTCCAGAACCAGGCTCCCGAATTATCAGCCTTTCAGCTAGCATATCCTCTATCGTTTCTCCCTTCCCTCTCAATTTGTATTCATAGCCACAAATAGCGATATACTTCTCTTTGGAATAAGTCAGGTAATCGTATTCACTCTTCGTAAAGTAGCCCTCAATTATTGCAAAGTCTATCCCCCCGCTATCAATCCTCTTCAACAAACGATATGTGTTTGAAACGACCATTTGAACTGATGCATCAGGGCATTCATTCAAATATGAAGCTAAACGCCTTGGAATTACAAATTCTCCTATTGTTAGGGTTGTTCCAAATATAAGCTTTCGTTGCTCTTTCTTCAATTCATTAAGTTTTTCCCTAAGAAAGACATCATCATGCTTTATTGTCGTTACTGCATTCAGCAGCACTTCTCCTTCCTTAGTCAGGTTCATTTTTTTGCCTTCGTATTTGAATATTTTTATGCCATAATTCTCTTCCAGATACCGTATGTGCTGAGAAACCCCAGGCTGGGTTATATTCATTTTCTCTGCCGCTTTAGTAAAATTCATATATTTACAGGCCATCAGTAGCGTATCCATTCTAAAATCTAACATTATCATCACCTCGATTTATCATAACATTATTTTATCATATTATAAAGTATAATAATTTAACTTTATCGTCTTTTCATGCTAATCTATTAATATAGAACACGAAAATGCAAATCCGCTATTTTAGAATTAAGAAACCCATTTTGAGAGGTAAAAACATTATGAACTTTATTAAGAAATCCTGGAAAGGTATTTTATTATGCCTATGCATTGCTATTCCATCATGGTGGGTAGGTCAGTTTATTCCTGTTATGGGTGGACCAGTATTTGCCATTCTAATCGGAATGATTGTCACTTATTTTATCAAAAATGATTATTCGTTCAGACCTGGCGTAACTTTTACGTCTAAAAAAATTTTGCAATTTGCCATTGTATTACTTGGTTTTGGGATGAACCTTGCTGATATTTTGTCGAAAGGGAAACAGTCTCTACCAATCATTATTGTAACTATATCAACTTCCCTGATAATTGCATTTCTGCTTAGTAAGATATTAAATATCCCAGAAAAGGAATCAATACTTGTGGGAGTCGGCTCTGCCATTTGTGGGGGTTCTGCAATCGCTGCAACGGCGCCAGTTATAGGAGCAAATAACGAGGAAATTGCCCAATCAATTTCAGTTATTTTTCTTTTCAACGTTATAGCGGCTCTGGTCTTTCCAATTCTTGGGAATATCCTTGGTCTTTCAAACGAAGGTTTTGGCCTTTTTGCAGGTACCGCCATAAACGATACTTCTGCTGTAACTGCCGCAGCAACAGCATGGGATGGAATACAAGGAAGCAACATTCTTGGCGATGCTACTATTGTAAAATTAACAAGAACTCTGGCTATAATACCTATAACTTTAGGTCTGGCATTCATACGCAGTAAAAGAGAAAAAGATGTAGGCTCAAATGTCAGTTTAAAGAAAATTTTCCCAATGTTTATTCTTTACTTCGTATTTGCATCTATAATCACCACAGTATTTAGTCTTCCTGTGGAAATAACCTCTCCAATCGAGGATCTAAGTAAATTTTTCATTGTAATGGCCATGTCTGCCATCGGTCTAAATACGAATATAGTAAAACTAATCAAGACGGGTGGTAAACCGATTTTCATGGGCTTTTGCTGTTGGGTGGGCATCGCTTGCGTAAGCCTTGGAATGCAGCACATATTAGGATACTGGTAATAAAATATATACAAAGTCTAATATTTTACCACTCACACCACCAACTAATTAATATAATTCAAGAAATCCAATGGAGTCAAAGTATCTGTTTAACTTGGATAAACACAAAAAGCTCCTGGAAATCATCCAGGAGCTTCATTCAGAAGAGAGAGATCGGTAGGATATTTTATATCCGCAGGTTTACAGGTTGCATCCAGAATTAATGTGCATTTGTTTTTCAAAGTGCCTTCTACCTTATCAAAA
>JAENWI010000254.1 GCA_016650115.1 Peptostreptococcaceae bacterium
GTATCCAGTCGGTAAAGTACATCTTTTTTTACCTTTTGATAAGTTCTAGCTTGCCCACAAAAAAGAAATGGATAAGCAAGCCTTTATGTTTGGGTTAATTAAGGAATGGGAAGTTAGTGGTCTTAGTAAAAAAGCGTTTTGTCGCAACCATGGGATAGCTCGCAGTATTTTTTTCTATTGGATTAACAAATGGAAAAACACCAAAGAAGCAGCTCCTGATGGATTTGTAGAAATCACTCCTGGTAAAGCGGATATATTCCACGCGCAATATCGTCTCAGATATCCCAACGGCGTGCAGTTAGAAGTCTCCGGTATTGGTTTGAGCCAATTATCTGCATTGGTAAATTTGTAACTATGTTCAGTTTAAGTTCTTCCCACCGCTATTACCTCTATAAGGAAGCCTGTGATATGAGAAAAGGGTTCAATGGGCTATCGGGACTGGTCACCGGTAAGATGGGGAAAGATCCTATCAGTGGAGATGTGTTTATCTTTATCAACCGACGTGGCACTCATATAAAACTCCTGCACTGGGAGTCTGGGGGTTTTGTAATTTATTATAAACGCTTGGAAAAAGGTACCTTCTCCCTGCCCAAAGGACTCCAATCAGGAGCGGTTAGTTGGGGCCAACTCGTGATGATGATCGAGGGAATCAAGGCAGAAAAGCTTTGGAATTTATCACGGTACAATCCTCCCGAACCCCTTGATTTTATTGATAAAAATGTAAAATAATTCTTGTGGGAAAGATGAAAAATCCGTACTTTTAAGCTATGGAAAAAGCCTTGGAAACCCTTTCAAAACAACAGTTGTTGGCTCTTGTAAAAGAGCAGTCCCAGGTGCACTCCAAAGAGATGGCTTCCCATAAAAAAGAGCTTCAGAAAACGGAGGAAGAATTAAAGCGGAGTGATGAGTACCTTCGCAAATATGTGAGTAAATCTGGAGTTCTGGAAGAAAAAGTGACCTATCTGGAGGGTCAGCTGGCTATGTTCCGGCGAATGCAGTTTGGTCAGAAACGAGAGCGCTTTGAAGATGTGGATCAGTTGGCCCTGCCTTTTGAAGCATCTGAGCAAGAGCTTCAAAAACGAGAAGAAGACTTTACCGAAAAGATCACCTACCAGCGCAAGAAGAAAAACACCAATCATAAAGGACGTCAGCCATTACCAGACCATCTTCCGGTGGAAGAAGTGGAGATCTATCCCAAGGAAGATATCTCTGGCATGAAATGTATCGGTAAAGAAGTTACCGATGAATTAGACTGTGAACCTGCACGCTTTTTTATCCGAAGATATATCCGGTACAAATATGCACCTAAGTCGGGAGAAGGTGTGGTCATCGGGGAGCTTCCCGAGCGGGTGATTGATAAAGGCATTGCCGGTGCCGGACTTGTTACTTCCATATTGGTCGATAAATATTGTGATCATCTACCACTTTACCGGCAGAGGCAGCGTTTTAAAAGGGAGAATATCCCTATACCTCCTTCTACTATTAATGGCTGGTGTACCAAGGGACTCGAGAGAATCGTCCCGCTATATGAAGAATTAATAGCAGATGTAAAATCCCAGGGCTACCTCCAAGTAGACGAGACCACCATAAAAGTAATGGATGAGGCCAAAAAAGGAAAAACTCATCTGGGCTACTATTGGGTATATCATAGCCCGATCGATGGAAATGTAGTCTTTGACTACCAGCCTACCCGTGGGCAAAAGGCACCTATGTATATGCTCAAAGATTTTAGAGGCTATCTTCAGACAGATGGCTATGGCGTCTATGATAAATATGGGAAGAAAGAAGGAGTAATTCATCTTGCCTGCTGGGCTCATGCCAGACGCTATTTTGATAAGGCCCGGGAGAATGATCCCCAAAGGGCAGAACATGCCTTAAGGCAGATTCAACGCTTATATGCTATTGAAAGAAAAATTAAGGGAGCTGAGCTGAGCCCACAACAAACTAAGGAAATTAGACTTGAAGAAGCACTACCGGTGATCAATGAGTTGGGGAAATGGATGACCCAACAGCTTACTTATACCCTGCCTAAAAGCCAGATAGGAACTGCCCTTGCCTATAGTGTCTCCAGGTGGGTGCCCTGTGCGCTTATCTTTATGATGGAAATCTACTTATCGATAACAACTTGATAGAGAATAAAATCCGCCCGGTGACCCTGGGAAGAAAAAACTACTTATTTGCCGGGTCACATCAGGCTGCCCAAAGAGCTGCAGCAATCTATTCCTTCTTTGCCATCTGCAAAAAACACGAAGTGAATCCTTACCAATGGTTAAAATATACCCTGGAGAATATTATGACCATTAAATACAAAAACATTAAAGATCTTTACCCACAAAATTTTAAGAAATTACTGGAAAGTAACCAAGCCTAAACTGCTAATAAAATTATAGCTGTTTTGCAAGGGGTACTTTACCGACTGCATAC
>JAENWI010000438.1 GCA_016650115.1 Peptostreptococcaceae bacterium
CATGTATGATATCGAGAAACTGGAAAAACACATAAAAGCTCTTTACCCCAAAGAGATGTTTGACACTGACCTCCCCATCTTGGCAGCTTTGATAGTCAGAGACCACGCTAGTGATAAGATGGGACTCTCGACCACCTCAGATGTTAGCTATGGGCTGTTTTCTGCTATGCTACAGAAGGCATATCCAGAGCTTGTTCTGCCACAGCAACCCGAAGTATCCATCCCTTACAGTCTCATGTTCCATATTGATGACTTGGGGCTGCCCGTTCCTTGGAAGAATTTCCAGGATCTTATGTCCTATACTGATTAAGGATGACAATGAGAGGCAATCGTACGAGTAGATACCAGGCGGTTCCTCAGACAATGAAATACGTAAACACGAAATACTGGGCTTTGTGGAGAACCTGTTCCATACTAGCTTCGACGAGGAGAGGGTATCCCTCCTGATGAACGCCTTTTCCTCTAGCACAATGGGAATAGGTAGCTGCCAGGGCGTAGCCATGCCATCGAGATGCTCAAGCTCTTTCCCTATGTCATGCCTCTGCTTGCTTTGATTTGCATGCATACTGTTGCTTGCCTATATTGACCTGCTGGTTTTGGGTATTTTTTCTTGTGCTCTTTTTCCTATGCCCTCTTCCCTTTTTGCCTCACTCTTGTACAATGGATCACATGGAAATAACCAAAGAAGCCAAGCAACGCATTATGGCATCCAATCAAGCATATGAAAGCTTTGAACAGCACGTCTTTACATGGGCATCAGGAAGAAAAGCCTTGATGCGGGAAGCAAAGAGGATTCTGAACAGTGAGAACCCGGGCCAGTATTCAGTTGAATATATCAGCTATACGCGATTGAACTTTTTGTCGGGTAAAATACTTAGGTTCTTCCGCATTCTTGGTGGTCAAGTAGGTAATTTTATTAATTTTTCAAAGAGCATAGAATAGAAAATGCAGTCTCTGGTATGTTTGTTGTACGACCAATAAACAAGGATACTGCCATGCAACCTATTGAGCTGCAAGAACAAATTATCAGCATTCATCTGCCCTATAAACTCAAACAGGAGGTAAAGGACAAGCTCTTTAGGAACTGTTCTGAATATCTTCTACCCCCTATTGACCACCAGAAATGCGGATGAGCCAAAAATGTTTGTAATGGAAGAATATATGCTGATATATTCCCTTCTCCGACAACAACAAAATCTCTAATCATTACTGAAATTTACATTACAGAACAGAATTAGAGATTTTTATGCATAAGTAAAAAACATTAAAAAATATTTTGTTCCCTATGAAATTAGATTATGAGGAATA
>JAENWI010000038.1 GCA_016650115.1 Peptostreptococcaceae bacterium
CCTATTGAAAAACATTGTATGAATAGGTTATAATTATAGTTCACATAATGTGATGAATAGGGAAGGGAAATAGTAAAAATGAACAAAATTAGTCAAATTATTGGTAGCAGTAGAAAAGTAGTCATCAAAATTGGAAGCAATGTACTCTCTTCGGATAATGGAACTGTTAATAATACTATTTTACATAATATAGTAGAGCAAGCAAATGAACTGATGAAGCTGGGTAAGCAAGTGATTATAGTTTCTTCTGGTGCAGGTATTTGCGGAGTAGGCGCGATTAACAAATGGGAAAGACGGGGAGATATCAATTATAAGCAGGCACTTTGTGCAATAGGTCAGGTAGAGCTTATGATGGCATATAAGAATTTATTTGCAGATTATGACTTACATGTTGCGCAGCTTCTTCTTACCAGGGAAGATTTCAATGATAATACAAGAACATTAAATATAAGAAATACCCTGTTTACTTTAATAGACGAGGGTGTCGTTCCTATCATAAATGAAAATGATACAGTCAGTGTTGAAGAAATTAAAATTGGAGATAATGATGCTTTAAGTGCGTTGACAGCAAATCTATGGAACGCGGATTTGCTTATTTTGTTGAGTGACATTGACGGTCTTTATGACAAAGACCCAAAGACAAACAAGGATGCCAGGTTAATTGAGGAGATACACGGAACTGAAAGACTAAATGAACAGATAGATGTCAGAGGTAAAAGTCCTTTTGGAACAGGAGGCATATCAACAAAGATAGAAGCTGCAAGGCAGGTGAATGCTTATGGAATACCAATGGTACTCTTAAACGGGAAGAAGGCAGGCATTATTTTAGATGTTATGAGAAAAAAAGAAGCGGGAACAGTATTCCTAGGAAAGTAGGTATGAAATGAAGATAGGTTTTATTGGTGTGGGAAATATGGGTGGATCCATTCTAAAGGGATATTTGGGAAATGAACAGATTAATCCAAAAGATATTTATGTTTGCGACTCAGATGAAGAGAAGGTTCGGCAGATGGAAGAAACCCTTGGAATTAACGGCTGTTCTACCATTGAAGACCTTACTGCTAAGAGTGATATTATTATTGCCGGAGTGAAGCCAAATAGCTTTGAACTAATACTTCCCAAAATTGCCAGTGAATATACAGAAAAAAAAATAATCGTGTCAATGGCAGCCGGTATAGATATCAGTTATATTGAAAAATTCTTCGATGATGGGGTTAAAGTAGTCAGGATTATGCCAAATACAGCGGCTATGGTGAATGAAGCCATGGTTGCCGTGTGCAGAAACAATAATGTCGGCGATATTGAATTTGAAGAGGTTTTTAAGCTGTTTAAAGCAATTGGGCTGGCTGAAGAAATATCTGAAGAACTTATTCATTGCGTGATAGGTGTATCGGGAAGTAGCCCGGCATATACCTATATGTATATAGATGCGCTTGCAGAGGCGGCTGTTGAAAACGGAATGGCTAAAGAACAGGCGATTATTTTTGCGGCACAAGCGGTTATGGGGGCAGCAAAAATGGTGCTGGAAACAGGAATCAATCCTGTACAGTTGAGAATTAATGTTTGTTCACCAGGAGGTACAACGATTGAGGCAGTAAATACACTAAAAGCAAATGGGTTTGAAAAAAATATAAAAGAAGGGTTTCAGGCAGCTGTAGACAAATCAAAACTTATGGTGAAAAAATGACATTTAAAGAAACAACAATATCAAGTGAATATATTTATAAGGGTAAAATTATTAACCTGAGAAAAGATCATGTTGAGATTGTGAGCGGGAAGACTTCTTTCAGAGAAATAGTTGAGCACAATGGGGGTGTCGGTCTTGTAGTATTAACGGAGCAAGGTAAAATGGTTTTAGTCAGACAGTTTAGAAAAGCTGTGGAAAAGGACATCTTAGAAATACCGGCAGGTAAAATCGAGAATAACGAAGAACCAATAGCTGCTGCGATAAGAGAACTTAAAGAAGAAACCGGCTATACGGCAAGAAAAATGGAATTTATGGGAAAGATCTATCCGTCAGTAGGATACACCACCGAACTTATTTATCTTTATCTTTGCACTGAGCTAACACCAGGTGAAACGGATTTTGATGAAAGTGAAGCGATTGACATTGAAGAATATAACCTGGAAGAATTGTATAAGATGTCTTTAGCAGGTAAAATAGAGGATGGGAAAACTCTGGCAGCAATATTATTGGTATACGGGAGAAAAGATGAATAATTTTATTGAGGAATATTCTGAATATATTAAGAAGGAAAAACGCATGGCTCCAAATTCAATAGAAGCCTATATCAGAGATATCAGTGAATTTCTCTTGTTCATTGAAGCTAAAGGATTGGCCGCCATGAATATGGTTGAAAACACAGAAGTGATATCCTTTGTATTACATTTGAAAAATTCAGGGAAAAGCACTTCAACATCCAACAGGAAGATAGCATCCATTAGGGGATTTTACAGCTTCATGCAGGACAAGGGTTATATCAAAACCAACCCATGCCAAAATATTAAATCACCGAAAATTGAAAGAAAAGAAATCGAGTATTTAACAATCAAAGAGGTGGATAAACTTCTTTCCTTACCAAATAATACAGTAAAAGGTGTTAGAGACCGAGCGATACTTGAGGTGCTTTATGCTACGGGAATCAGAGTGAGCGAACTGATAGAAGCTAATGTGGAGGACATCAATCTAAGAGTTGGGTTTATCACCTGTACCGGAGAATTTGGCAAAGCCAGGATAGTTCCTGTTGGACGGCCGGCGAGGGCAGCATTGGAAGAGTACATATATGAAGGAAGATCAAAGCTGATTAAAGGGAAACAAACAGAAGATTCTCCGCTGTTTGTAAATTATATTGGAGAAAGAATTACCAGACAAGGTCTTTGGAAGCTACTGAAAGAATATGCTAAACGGGGAGAAATAGCAAAGAGCATCACACCTCAAATATTAAGGAACTCTTTTGCAGCCCATATGATTCAAAACGGAGCAGATTTAAAATCCCTTCAGGAGTTGCTTGGCCATGAAGATTTGACAGCTACGCAAGTGTATTTATCAGTTACAAAAAATAGAATCAAGGAAGTTTATGATAAAACTCACCCAAGAGCGTAATTAAACCTTAAATTAAAGAAAAAGTGGTTGCAATAAGCCTTGTTTCATTGTATACTAGTGAAGTTATTACGGACGGTCCTCTGAGTACATAGGATACCATGAACGTCTTAGAAGAGAGGAGGAAATAACAATGAATGTAATGGATTTAATAACTGAGGAATATGCAAGAAAAGATATTGCTCAATTTAATGTAGGTGATACTGTAAAAGTTCATATTAAAATCAAAGAAGGAACAAGAGAAAGAGTTCAGATTTTCGAAGGCTTTGTGCTAAAGAAACAGAACGGTGGACTTAATGAAACCTTCACAGTGAGAAGAATAGCTTCAGGAGTAGGTGTAGAGAAGACTTTCCCTATTCACTCACCAAAAATTGACAAAATAGAAATTACTAAGCACGGAGATGTTAGAAGAGCGAAGCTTAACTACATGCGTGAGAGAACTGGTAAGGCGGCTAGAATTAAGAGCAGAATTGTTAAATAATAAAAAGGGGGAACCAATGGTTCCCTTATTTTTTTAGTCGGGAGAAGAAATGATAGAACATATTAACTGGTATCCAGGTCATATGAAAAAAACAAAAGAGCTTATACAGGAAAATTTAAAACTTGTAGATGTTGTTATAGAGGTTATAGATGCCAGAATACCAAATTCCAGCCGTAACCCTGTTATTGATGAGCTCGTAAAGAATAAACAAAGAATTATTATTTTAAACAAAACAGATTTGGCAGATGGAAGAGAAAATGAAAAATGGGCAAACCATTTTAAAAATAAAGGAAGCAATGTACTTAATATGAACTGCATGTCTGGTGCTGGTGTTACCCAATTGTTATCTTTGTTAACCACCATTCAAAAGGCTAAAAATGAAGGACAAATATTGAAAAGAACTTTGAGAATGATGATAGTAGGAGTCCCTAATGTAGGCAAATCCTCACTGATAAACAGACTGACGGGAAGAAAAAGCACTCAGGTAGGTGACAGGCCGGGTGTGACAAAGGGAAAACAATGGCTTACCATACAAAATGACATGCAGCTGCTTGACACACCAGGAATACTTTGGCCAAAATTTGAAGATCCGAATGTAGGATTAAATCTTGCATTCTGTGGATCAATAAAGGATGAGATCATGGATTTGGGGGATCTTGCACTTGAATTAATTACAGTGCTGCAAGCAAATTATGGGGAGTTACTTGTTGACAGATATAAAATAGATGAAATATGTGAGACACCTCTTGAAACAATGGAAGCAATTGCCTTGAAAAGGGGATTCATCCTTTCAGGTAAAAGAATTGACTATGAAAGAACTGCCAGAGCTGTTCTTGATGAATTCAGAGCAGGAGCAATTGGTCGTATCACCCTGGAAAAGGTGTAAAAATGAAAATACATGAAAAAGAAGAATATCTGAAAGAAAAATTAATCCAGATGAAAACATATGAAAATGAACTTTACGGAAAAGGGATTTTTATGATTGCCGGTGTGGATGAGGTTGGCAGAGGACCTCTGGCAGGTCCGGTTGTTGCTGCCTGTGTTGTTTTACCCGAAAATTTTTCTGTTCTTGGAATTGATGATTCAAAAAAAGTTCCGGAAAAAAAAAGGGAGGCTCTATATTTAAAAATATTAGAAGAGGCCCTTGCATTTGGTGCGGGTATTGTGGATAATAAAATAATAGATGAGATTAATATTTTGGAAGCGACAAAACTGGCAATGAAGATTGCAATAGATCAAGTCAACAGAAAGCTGGAAGGGAAACTGGAGCACATATTAATTGATGCATTAACTCTGAAAAATGTGAAAATTCCTCAGACGGGTATTATTAAGGGGGATACAAAAAGTGTATCTATTGCAGCTGCTTCAATTGTTGCTAAGGTAATAAGAGATAAAATAATGAGGGAATATCACCTTGAATACCCATTCTATGCTTTTGACAGGAATAAGGGGTATGGGACGCAGCTTCATTACGAAGGATTAAAGAAGGCAGGATACTGTGATATCCATAGAAAAACATTTATTAAACAATATTTGGCTTGAGTTATATTTAAAAATATAATAAAATAAATACAAAATAATTTGAAATAGTGTTTCATAATTTGAAATGATTGGAGATTTAAGATGGGATTTAAAAGTGATATTGAAATTGCACAAGAAGGTAAAATGAATCATATTAGTCAGGTTGCCAAGGAAGCAGGAATTGATGAGAAATACCTGGAGCTTTACGGTAATTATAAGGCAAAAATTGACTATAACATGTTAAATGACAGAAAAGAAACAGCCAACGGTAAACTGATTCTTGTTACCGCTATTACACCTACTCCAGCAGGAGAAGGTAAAACAACCACTACAGTCGGTCTTTCTGATGCTTTAAAGAAGATTGGAAAGAATGTTGCGCTGGCATTAAGAGAGCCTTCTCTTGGGCCGGTTTTTGGTGTTAAAGGCGGTGCTGCAGGTGGAGGATATGCCCAGGTAGTCCCTATGGAAGATATTAATTTGCATTTTACTGGAGATATGCATGCGGTTGGAGCTGCAAACAATTTGATCGCAGCTATGCTTGATAATCATATATATCAGGGAAACAACCTTGCGATTGATCCAAGAAAAATAACATGGAAACGTTGTGTAGATATGAATGACAGACAACTAAGGTTTTTAGTTGATGGACTAGGCGGTAAAATTAACGGCACACCAAGGGAAGATGGATATGACATTACAGTAGCAAGTGAAATTATGGCGGTTCTTTGCCTTTCTAAGGACATTGATGATCTAAAAGAAAGAGTAAGCAAGATTATTCTTGGGTATACCTATGATGATAAACCAGTTACTGTTGGTCAGATTAAAGCCCAGGGTGCTGTTGCAGCACTTCTGAAAGAAGCATTGAAACCAAATTTGGTGCAAACCCTTGAACATACGCCTGCGTTTATACATGGAGGACCTTTCGCAAATATTGCACATGGTTGTAACTCAATCATGGCTACAAGAATGGCATTGTCTTTGGCAGATTATGTTGTTACCGAGGCTGGATTCGGGGCGGATCTGGGTGCAGAAAAATTTATGGACATTAAGTGTAGAATGGCTGATCTTAAGCCTGCTGCTGTTGTTATAGTTGCAACAGTAAGAGCATTAAAGAATCACGGAGGCGTTTTAAAAGCTGATTTGGGCCAGGAAAATTTAGCGGCATTGGAAGCAGGTCTTCCAAACCTTCTTCAGCATGTTGAAAATATAACAAAAGTATTTAAAGTACCGGCTGTTGTGGCAATAAACAGATTCCCTACAGACACAAAAGCGGAACTTGATTTAATTGAATCTAAATGTCAGGAGTTAGGCGTAAATGTGGCTTTAAGTGAAGTACATGGTAAAGGCGGAGCCGGCGGAGAAGCGCTTGCAAGAGAAGTCGTAAGACTTGCCGCTCAAAACAATAATTTTGAGTATGCCTACTCTTTAGACTTGCCGATAGAAGAAAAAATTGAAGCAATTGCTAAAAAAATATACAGAGCGGATAAAGTTTCTTTTACAGACACAGCAAAAAAACAGATGGTACAATTCGAAAAATTAGGTTTTGATAAAATCCCAATTTGTATGGCTAAAACTCAATATAGCTTTTCTGATAATCCAAAAGTACTGGGAGCACCTCGTGATTTTGAAATTACAGTAAAAAGTTTGAAAATTTCGGCTGGAGCAGGTTTTATAGTGGCATTAACTGGAGATATAATGACTATGCCAGGATTACCGCCGGTACCTTCAGCAGAGAAAATAGATATAGACAGCACAGGGAAAATTTCTGGATTATTCTAAATGGAATGAATGGAGGTAGTTATGAAAATTACTGAAAAAAAATGCGATGAATTCATCGAAATTCTTGCAAGTAAAAGCCCTGCACCTGGAGGTGGGGGAGCTTCTGCTTTAGTTGCCGCCATTGGTGTTGCTCTTGGAAATATGGTAGGATCACTTACCATTGGTAAAAAAAAATATATTGAGGTTGAAAAAGAAATTGTTGCATTGAAGATAAAATCAAATCGACTCCAAAATGAACTTTTGGAGCTGGTTGACTTGGATGCAGCTGTTTTTGAACCACTTTCAAAGGCATATGGCCTTCCAAAAGAGACAGTTGAGGATAAACAGGCAAAATCAGTTATTATGGAAGAAGCACTTAAAAATGCGTCCTCTGTTCCCCTTGAGATTATGAGAAAAAGTTGTGAAGCAATATTAATTCAGGCTGAATTTGCAGCAAAAGGCAGCGCCATTGCATTGAGCGATGCCGGTGTTGGGGTTATCTTTTGTAAAGCGGCTCTTCAGGGAGCAAGTTTAAATGTATATATAAATACGGAGGCCATGCAGGATAGAGCATATGCAGAAAATATCAACAATGAAACCGATGGGATGGTCGAGCAGTACTGTAAACTGGCAGATGAAACCTTTGAGTATGTATTAAATAGAATCAGGGAGAAATAATTATGGATAGAAGGCATTTAGAACAATTACTCCAAAGTGTTGCAAGCGGAGAGATTAGTCCTGATAATGCATACGAATCTTTAAAAACTCTTCCTTTTGAGGATTTGGGATTTGTTAATATTGATCAGCATCGAACCATTAGAACCGGGTATCCTGAAGCTGTATTTTGCCAGGGTAAAACATCTGAGCAAATAGCCATTATTATTGCAAAACTTGTTGGAACAAACGACAGTGTAATAGGTTCAAGAGCTACAAAAGAGAATTATGAAGCTGTTTTAGAAGTTGTAGAGGATGCTGTTTATTATGAAGAAGCAAGAATGATTGTTGTAAATAGAAACCCAAAACCGAAAAGCGAAAAAATCATAGCAATCGTCACAGCGGGAACGGCTGACATTCCAGTTGCAGAAGAAGCTGCTATTACCGCAATTATGCTGGGAAATCAGGTGGACAGAATCTATGATGTTGGGGTTGCAGGAATACATAGACTTTTTGCAAAACTGGATAGAATAAGAGCTGCAAATGTAGTCATAGTGATTGCTGGTATGGAAGGGGCATTGGCAAGTGTTGTCGGGGGGCTGGTTGAAACCCCGGTGATTGGAGTGCCGACTAGTATCGGATACGGTGCCAATCTGGGAGGGATCTCTGCCCTCTTATCTATGTTGAATAGCTGCGCAAACGGTGTGGGAATTGTTAATATCGATAATGGTTTTGGAGCGGCATATCTGGCTTCAAATATAAACAAATTATAAGGAATGATGATGATGGAAAAAAGAAACAGCATATATTTTGATTGTAAAACGGGTGTGAGTGGAGATATGGTTCTAGGAGCACTTCTTGATTTGGGTGTCAGCGCTGAAACATTAAAAAAAGGCCTCTTGAAATTAAATATTGGGGATTTTGACATTAAAATAATTGAAGAAGAAAAATATGGCGTAAAAGGTACGAATGTATATATCAAGGAATTAGAACCTTTTCATGAGCATAATCATGAAAACAATAATTCTGAAGAAAAACATATACATAGAAGCTATAGAGAAATTGAAAAAATAATTATCAACAGCAATTTTTCTGAGGGAATCAAGACAAAAGCCATTTCAATCTATAAAGCAATAGCACAGGCTGAGTCAACCGTTCATGAAACTGATATTGACAATGTTCATTTTCATGAGTTGGGAAGAAATACAGCTATATTTAATATTGTGGGTGTAGCAATCTGTCTGGAATTATTGGGCGCGGGTAATATTTACTGCTCAGAGCTACATGATGGTACAGGATTTGTTGAATGCAGTCATGGCCTAATCCCGATTCCAGTGCCAGCAGTAAAGGAATTGCTGAAAAACAGCGGTATTAAATTTGTTCAGGAAAAAGAAAATAATGAAATGGTAACACCTTCAGGACTTGGAATACTAAAA
>JAENWI010000200.1 GCA_016650115.1 Peptostreptococcaceae bacterium
AGCAGTGTTCCGATAACGCCAACAATAATAGTGACTTCTCTTCTTCTGTTATCTGGGACTTTTAACGCCATAGTAACATCCAGTGCTGCGCTGTATGCGTTTGTCGAATTCGTAGTCCACGTTGCAAGTATCAAGCAAGTAGCGCCAAGTAGTGGAACACCGACATCTGTAAGTACAGAACTTATATCATAATTATTTGCAATCTTTGTCAAAAATACACCGATCACAAGTGTGATAATTCCAAGCGGTAATACTCCTAATACAGTCGCCCTAATGGTTTCTCTACGGTTCTTCTGAAAACGGGTATAGTCCATTGCACTAATAGTCCCTACTGCATAGAAATTAAAAGAAAGAGCGACACCTTCCAGAAAACTCATCGTCTGATCCACATTTCCATTCAATCCTGACATACCATTTTTTTGAATTGCAAGAAACATTCCTATGATCATTACTATCATAAGATATGGAATCGAAACATAGTCAAGTTTGGACAATGCATTTACACCAAAGGCTGCCGTTAAAGTCATTATCAGTCCCCATAGAATATTGGATGCTACCAATGGGAAAGCTATCCCAATGCTGTCATGCATAAAATTAGCAAATGCCTCTCCACACAGTCCGTTTTGAATCCCAAACCAGCCAATCAGATTAATAGCAAATAATATACTTACAATCAGACGTGCACCACTTTCTCCGAAAGTTGACTGTGCTACAGTGCAGGAAGCTCTACCAAGATCGGTCGCAATCATTCCAAGAATGGACATGATAACAACTACAATCACATAACCAAGAGACCCTGATATTATTGCGCGCCATACCGGCATCTCTGCAACAAGTAATGCACCAAGCAAAAACGAGGGCACACAAACGCAGATTCCTGCCTGCACGAAAGTCAATTGCACCCAACCTCTACGCTGATCCATAGGTATTGGAGCAAGCGCATTCGCTTCAATTTTACTACTGTTTTTTTCATTTTTCATTAATAACTCCTTTCTATATTAATGTGAACATTCACATTATTTAGTTAATATAATGATAGCACATTGAAAATTGACTTTCATTAGACATTATGCTATGCTTTCTGTATATAATTGTGCGTGTGCACATTTTGAGGTGTTTTTCTATGAGTATTACAGTAAAAGATTGTTTAAACCTCCCTTCTTTGTCGCTTGGCCGCGTGATGACTGGAGAACAGGGACTCGACAACATTGTGAATGTTGTCGATGTTATTGAGTTTGTCCTCGATGAAGATATAATGGACACGCCAAATACTTTATTCATCACTGCATTTTATGCAGTTAAGGATGATGTTGATGCTCAGTGTCGTGAACTTTCCACTTACAAAAGACTCGGTGCATCGGCCATGGTAATCTTTTATCAGGGGCTTGTTGTACATTCCCTGGATCCACGAGTAATCCAAACAGCAACTAGTCTGGATCTACCAATCATCGGACTTCCAGGAAGTAACCTTGAACTCCATTATTGCAATATTATTGAAGAAGTAATGGAAGCGATATTCATAGACCGAAATGAAAAACAAAAATTCCTTAATACTACTCTCAATATGATTTTGCAGTTGTCCCCAGCAAAGCAAAGCATCACTACGCTTCTTGAATTTGCATCCAGTTTTACAAAATCCACTTTATTTCTTTGTAATCAGAATTTACGTCTCGTTTCCTGTGCTCACTGGCCAAGAAATTTTTCCGAAATTTCCCTACAGGATGTTGTATCTCTTTTTGGACCACCGAGGTTCTCCAACAGCATGAATACTGTTCGCCACTCCCCAGATGGTGATAGCTACCATATGAAAACCTTCACTGGAAAATCTCAGACAAAACTTGTTCTCTATGCCTACAGCCAAAACAATGTATTGTCTTCGTCATTAATTAATCAAATCGTGGAAATGATACAAGTATTCGTCTCTGTATGGAATTATGACCTAGATTTCAGCAAGCATAACTCTATCATCACAGTGATTCTAGAAGGAAACAATGCATTGGCAGAGCAACTTTCTGCCGATTACAACCTTCATCTTTCTGAATACAACACCCTTTTGATTCTAGACGATCTAGGAATTGAAAATATAGAAGATCATGTTCATAATGTACAAGAACAGATTCAGAAATTCTTCCCTAGAGCCTCAGTACTAATGGATCTATTAAGAGATGCTATCATTGTGCTTATTAATGTGCCTCATGATACAGAAATTGATATCAAAGCGATACCGTTTACAAACATATTTAAATGTCATTTTTCCGTTTGCGGAAAAATGTTTGACCCGCTAAAACTAAATGCCTTTTATACCGAATACTGCAACAGCAAAAATAGCGCAGTACTTATATATCCGAATAAAAAGGATTTTTCGGTAGAACAAATCGATTTCGCAGATTGGTGTACTCAGTTTTCAAAAATAAACTCGACAAAAAAAGAAGCTTATCTTACCAAGATACGGCCACTACTTATTAATAAAAACGCAGATCTTCTATACACACTTTCCTCATATCTTCTCGACGGGGATTCTGAAGTAAAGAAAACATCTGAACTTCTCCACCTACACCGTAATACGATTCAAAATCGCCTTCAAAAGGTTTATGAGCTAACAGGGCTTAGCCTCACAATACTTCCAGACAGTTACATCCTTTATGTAGCTTCAGCCCTGCAGCGAATAAATAATCAGAACATATGAATTTCAAAAAAAATGATCAAAATTGCAATGACAAGTTGCCCATTAACAGTTGAAGAATCCATTAGTCCACTGGTGTACGGTGATATTTTCGTACACGTTGTCTGTTTTATATTGGATCTATACTAATAAAATAGACATAAATGTCAATTAACTATAATCAATACAACAAATACGATGAATGTTAGAGATAGGATACGCTGTGATTAATATAGGTTCTGTATCAAATGTTAGTGTGGAGCTAAACTTAATAAAAAAATTGATTTTCTGAGCGCATGTGATATGCTTCCCCTAA
>JAENWI010000230.1 GCA_016650115.1 Peptostreptococcaceae bacterium
ACTTCCATTCCAAGTAACCTGAGTCCGTTTTTAATTGTATTTTTAGCAGCAAAGACTAGTGCCAGTTTTGCCAGCTTTTCTTCTTCATCTTTTACCAATATATGCTCATCATGATAGAAATGATTGAAACTTTGGGCAACATTCACCAGGTGTCTTGTGACTATCGATGGTTCATAACGCTCTCCAGCCTCTTTGATAATTTGAGGAAACTGGTAAATCAGCTTAGCCAGTTCATATCCACTGTCGCTTACAATGTATTTCATCTTTAATGCATCTATATTCATTGCTTTTTTAGCCGTTTCCTCACCAGCATTTCTAAGCAGACTTGCCGCTCTGGTATGCGTATACTGAACATAAGGACCCGTTTCTCCTTCAAAATTCAATACCTTTTCCCATGAAAAAACATAATCTTTAATTCTGTTATTTGAAAGTTCCTGAAAAATAACAGCACCAATTCCAACCTGCCTTGCTGTTTCTTCTATGTTTTCCGTGTTTACATCCTTCTCAATGATGACTTTTTTAGTCTGTTCAACCGCCCTGTTCAATACCTCTTCAAGATAAACGACTCTTCCATGCCTTGTTGACATGGTCCCCTCTTCAAGGCTTACAAGTCCAAACGGTATATGGACACAATCCTTGGCCCAGTCGTTCCCCATCAGTTCAATGATTTTTATCCATTGCTTGAAATGGAGATTCTGCTGAGATGCTACAATGTAAAGGTTTTTGTGGAAATTGTAATGTTCTTTTCTGTAAACTGCTGCTGCAATATCTCTCGTAATATACAGGGTCGAGCCATCTCTCTTCATAATAAGAGCCGGAGACATGTTATATTCCTCCAAGTCTACAATTTGAGCTCCCTCTGATTCCTTCAAAAGATTGGCATCTTTCAGCATATTTACAACTCTTTCCATTTTATCTGAATAAAAGCTTTCTCCTGCATATGAGTCAAACTCGATTCCTAACATTTTATATACTCTGCTGAATTCCTTCAGACTTTCTTCTCTGAACCACTTCCATAATTCAACCTCTTCAGGTTCTCCATTTTCCAGTTTAGAAAACACTTCTCTTGCTTCATCTTCAAGGGAAGGATCCAGTTCACATTCTTCATGAAATTTTACATAATAGTTCAGTAATGTTTTAATTGGTTCCTTTATAACATCTTCTTTATTTCCCCAGCGTCTGTAGGAAACAATCATTTTCCCAAACTGCGTTCCATAATCACCAAGATGGTTAATTCTTTCAGTTTCATATCCAAGGAAATCATAAATTTTATAAATTGAATTCCCTATGACAGTACTTCTGATATGCCCAATATGAAAAGGTTTTGCAATGTTTGGGGAAGAATATTCTACAATCACTTTTTTCCCTTTGCCTTCATCGCTTCTCCCAAAGTTTTCCTGAGTGGAAACAACTTCTTTAAGGACATCATAAATAAACTCGTCTCTCGACAGGAACATGTTAACATAGGCATTTACTGCTTCCACCCTTGCAAATATTTTATTGTCTGCCAGCTTTGCTGCAATATCCTTCGCAATCATCGGAGGTGCTTTTCGGAGTTCCTTCGCAAGCCTGAAACAGGGAAACGCAAAATCACCCATTTTCTCATCTGTTGGAATTTCAATCATCCCCGCAATTTCCTCTTTCGAAAGATTCTCTACTGCAGTTGAAATTGCCTCTGCAATAAGTTCTTTATAATTAATCATCCTTTTTCTCCTTTTTCATATCATTATTCTATGCTTGTCAGCGATATTTCATCAGTTTCAGTCATTACTCTGATTCCCTGCTCTTTTAGTATCTTGGCGAAATACCCATCGCCCTCCACAACAGTACCAGAAAATGATCCATCATATATTTCACAACACCCGCAGGACGGGCTTTTTGCTTTCAAAATTGCCCCTTCAATTTTGTCACCAGATTTTTCAGCAACTGCAGTTGCTATTTCATAACCCCGCCTGGCACCAAGTTGAAATTCAAGGGTTACATCCCTTCCCTCCTTATTCATCACGCTGTTACCTACCTGTTCCGTCGGAGGTCTTGGCGTAGGCAGTCCTCCCAATTCTTCCGGGCAGATTTCCACAATGCTTTTATCCCGGACAAAATCTATGATCCATTGGCATCTATTATTGCCGCCATTGTATTTACAGTTGTTTCCCATTAAACACGAGCTGATAATGTACATATTGTCACCCCGTCTCCACCTTCATTATAGCTGCCTTTTCTAAAGGAATCCACATGCTTATGACTTTTAAACATTTGCGTAAGCCCCTCTCTTAGAATCCCTGCGCCTCTTCCATGAATGATTGTGACTTCGGGAAGTCCTGAGATATAGGCATCGTCCAGATATTTTTCCACATCCATAGTGGCATCATCCAGGTTTTTGCCAATCACATTTATACTTGTTGAAACTTCTTGGGTTTTATATTTATATAAACTTGCATATTTTGATTTCTTCAGTTGAGGTTTCTTCTTTGTTCCATCAATAATAAGCATCAGTGTTGACATATTTGTATTGATTTTTAGGTTGCCCACCTGTACCTGCAAATCACCTTTGTCATCCGGCATTGTCAGAATTTCACCGTTTTGATTCAGATTTACCAGTTTGACTCTCTCTCCGATTTTTATTTCTTCCAGTTTAATCGGGTTATCATTTTCCGTCAGGGTCTCTTTAACTCTGAGCTTCGACTCTGTCTCTCTCAGTTTTTTCTTGTTTTCTTCAAATACTGTCTGCCTTTCAGATGCA
>JAENWI010000392.1 GCA_016650115.1 Peptostreptococcaceae bacterium
CCCTGACAGGGCCCTGTACAGTCCCAAGCACTTCCATGATGTATGCTGGCATACCATGGTGGATTCTCCGACAGAATACAGCATAACCAAGGCTCTTGAGGCTGTGGATCCGGAATCGAGGGAACGGTTCTTCGGTGATTTTGAGCGAAGGACAGCCCTGGAAAGGAAGGAAATCAATCGGGGATGCGGATAAAAATCGGATACAGACATATTCCGACATGATAAACAGAACTGGGATAAATTGGTTTGCGAAACAAATCTCACTCTTGAATCCAGATATGATTATTGAAATGAATATCAACCATGGAAATTCAGATACTCTTGGAACAAGTCCTATTGCATGATACAGAAAGATGAGAACATTTGAGTTGGCCACCTTCCTATAGAAATTTCTTCTTTTCAAAACGTGGTAAAAGTATCGAAAACTATTATCTTCCGATTGTTGAAATCTGGAAAAAATATGGTATAATGAATTTAATGAGTTCATAAGTCCTACTTAGTCACTTTTTTATCGGTATCAAGTATGATTTTCACAAAAGCCACGCGGCATGGGAATATTTATAAAGGAGTAAAATATCTATGAGCAGTATTCAAAGGGAAATTAGTAACATTGCATATAATGCATGGAACAATGGAAAAACCTACACAGTTTCTGAACTCGCGGACGAACTTCGTAATCACGGAGTTACACCTGGCAATGGACGAGGGTTATACAGGCAGATTAGTACTACCTATGCCTGTGCTGTTGAGGAAGATAATCAGGGAATTGCTGATTGTATTGCAAATTGCTTTACTGATGATGATGGGAACTATGCTTGGAAGAACTAAGTGTGATTATAGTTATTAATTATTGGAACCGGGAAGAATCTGGTCTGATCGCGTCAAGGCATAAAACTGCTTTCTCTATGAAGATTGTCCAAGAAATGCTGAAAGTCTCATTATTCTTTCAGTGCTTCTCTAGAAAAGCTGCCCATACTTACGTAAATATGAGCACCAGGATTACCCGTATTGCATTTAATCGGTTAAGGAAGCAAATTACCTCGACTAAGGTTATAGGCTTGGTATGATGCAATCATAGAATTCTAATTATTCGCTTGCAATAGCACCAGTGTTCGCGTGGACCGACACTGGTGCTTCGCTAAGTTCAGCACCACTCATATCAGGTAAAACACTTAGTGAATGAAGGTTTCCCCACGGGTTCTTTTATATTGAGTTCTCCCGAATCAAAAGGGTAATCAATATGGCTCTTTTCAGATGTTGTAGTGAAACCACTTTTATATTGAAAAAATACTGACTCCTAAAACCTCAATTCAATCTTTGCCATTCTCATTGCCTCCTGTTTTTCTTGCTGCAAGCTTCTTTTTTTCCCTGGATAGGATCTCCTCCGGGTTTCCTTCGTTGAAGGCTGCCCTCAGGAAGGGAAGCCTTTCGGAGGGAACATATCCCAAGGATTGCATAAGAAC
>JAENWI010000310.1 GCA_016650115.1 Peptostreptococcaceae bacterium
GCCAAGATATACTCAGAAATTGGCATAAGCTCTGAAGTAGCCTGTGCTATACGATATCCGGTTTCCGGGTGCTTCTTGATTTCATTCCATTCCTGCACTGTCAATTTTTCCGGTTTCTCTAAAATTTGCTGGTCAATGCACATTTTGCCAATATCATGAAGGCTAGAGGCCAACTCAAGCATAAACATATCGTTATCTGATAGATTGATTTCTTTCCCGATAGCCCTTGATAAATTTACCAGTCTTTCCGCATGCTCAGCGGTTTCATGGCTTTTTTCGATCATAGTCACCTTCACTAAGGTTATTAAATCACTTCTTACACTTTTTCGTTCAAGAAGTTTTTTCCTTCTCATTGAATTCTCAGCATTTGTAATTATTTCAGAAAAATCCTCATTACCTAATGTCTTCGTGCTATATCCCATCGATAGGCTGAGTTTTAAACAACTGTCTTCAAACGTTACTTCATGACTTTCAGCAAAACATTGAATTCGAGCACATATATTTCCGGATTCTAACTCTGTTGTTTGTGGAAGGAGTATAAAAAATTCATCTCCTCCCACTCTGCAAATTATATCTTCAACTCTGCAGCATTTTTTGATAATATTTCCCGCTGCTTTTAAAAGTTTGTCCCCACTCGAATAACCAAAAGTATCATTGATTAACTTAAGCCCATCAATGTCAAAAACAATAACTGAAAGTGGAAGTTGCCTTTCAACATCAAGTCTTATTTTTTCTGTTTCGAAAAAGCTGCGATTATATACATCGGTAAGTGAATCCACGTTGCTTAAATATAGGATTTTTTCCTCCCGTTCAATCTGTTTGGACATGTCTTCAATCATACAAATTTCTTTAGGATTTGATTCATTTATAGAATCTAAAAGTGTAACTGTTAGGTTTATCCAGATTATTTTTCTATCTGATTTGTAATATCTTTTTCTCATATTAAATCCAGTAATTTCTCCAGACAGCACAAGCTCTCTTAACCTTAGATTTTCCACCATATCATCCGGGTGTGTGATTGTCTGCCAATCAAAGTCGAGGACTTCTTCATTATCTCGCCCAATTATTTCCTTAAATTTCTTATTTATATGTTCGGCTTTTCCCGATTTGAAATCAAATAGGCCGATACCCAATGGAGACTCTTCGAACATTATTCTAAAACGTTCTTCACTCTTCTCTAAGCTTTCAACCGCATTTTTTCTGTCAGTAATAATCTCGGTATAAATTATTATACCCCCTATAGAACCGTCTGTTTCGTACCACGGCCGACATTCCCATTTGGTCCAGTCAATAGTCCCATCTGCCCTATAAAAAGGATCATTATCATCAGTAATAATTTCTCCCTTTAAGCACCTTTGATGCACGTCACGCCACTTCTGAGGCAACCCTGGATTCATGTCATAATGATATTTTCCAATTATATCCTCAGGCTTTGGTTTGCATCCATCAAAATCGACCTGACTGGCATAGATATATCTTAAATCTTTATCAAGCACAAGAACTGAGCTTGCACTGTGTTTAATAATATAACTCATAAGTTCATGAGAATGTGCTATTTCGGCTTCCGCTTGTTTTCTCTCCGAGATATCACGGACGCTTTCAATTGCACCTATGATGTTACTATCATGGTCGCGAAGCAGGGATACTTTAGATTAAATCCACGAGCCTTTGTTGCCATATAAAGCCGGGCAGAATATCTCTCCTGTAATTGAGTCACCTTCACGACTCATATTACTATAAAAACTACTGATAAGCGGATCCTCCTGAAATAGCAAATCTATCAATTTAGCTCTTGCTTCTCCATGAAATGGGATTGTATATTCATAGTTCCCTTTACCAATCATCTCAGAAGAAAGAATCCCTGTCATTATTTCCAATGCATTATTCCATAAAAC
>JAENWI010000460.1 GCA_016650115.1 Peptostreptococcaceae bacterium
CCTTGAATGGCGTGAAGGTAGAGGCTAATATCGTTTTTCGTGCAAAATTGCTGGTTGTCAGGGCTATGGTAAGCACCATCAGCGTGTGCAGCCGCTATTTTATCGGGGAATACTTCCTGTGCTTTTTCAATGTCATCTTGAAGAAAAGAAGTGTCGGAAGTACTTGCTTTCTTTACATCCACATGGCCAATCAGGTTCAAAGAATTATCTTCATCACAACTCTCGGTGAGATTAACGCTGTAACCTTTTACTTTCTGATTATCTTTATCTCGGTAATGGCAGTCCGTATCGTGTGGTGACTGAACTGATTTGGCTGATATTTCTTCTTTTTCACGAGGAATGGCCATTTTCTTTTCATCTACCTTGTATTGCTCGTTGAAAACTTGTTTGAGGGTTTGATAATGAACACTTGTTGATAATGAAAATGAAGGCAATATCTTGTATATCAAAACGCCAAGCTGATGTAACCGACTTTTGACCTCTTCACCCGAGCAGATGTAAACAACTTTGTTGCCCTCCAGTTTGAGCAGTTCCTCTAACCGGTATTCGGTAGCTTTATCTATTTTTCCGGAGAGTTTCTCCTGTTTGTAAAACAGACTAAGGGTTTCGTGTACCAATTCGTAACGGCTAAGCCAAGCAATATTGCTGCCCAAGAGTTTGCTGTCCATACGGATGCGTTTGCCACTTACTTCAAAATCGGCACATTGCCCTTTGGTAATTTGTATAAAAGCAGTTTCAAACAGGTTCTCGCCTTTTTCTTTTGCATAATCCACAATACGTTTGCGGAACAAATAATAGGTCGATTCGGTGGGCAGTGGGTCGTCCGCATTGTGCAAACCCAAGGCGCTGCGGACTAACATATTAAAACGACAATTCTCGAAAATCTTTTGATCACTTAAGCCCTCGGCTTCTTTGAGTATCATCATAGCTACCAGCAAACGAACAGAAGCATTAGGGGTGCCGTTATCAGAACAATATAAAGGACGGAAGATGTTTTCATCAATACGCATGGTAACTTGTTGGCGAAACTGATTGTGCCAAGAATGTTTATCTTCGTACATCTTTAAGGAATTACCCGAAAACAATGTCTTGGGTGATGTGAAAATATTAAGTTGTGATGATCTCGGTGATTTCTTAAACATTTGTTGTGCTTTTTTAGGTTACTAAGATACACAAAATAATTATAAATTACAACTAAATGATTGATTATTAGTTATTTAAAAATAAAATTACTTTTCGGAGTGGACTCA
>JAENWI010000355.1 GCA_016650115.1 Peptostreptococcaceae bacterium
CATGCCGTGCAGAGCAATATAGTGCCCGACTTTCCTTTGATAAATAAAAGTTTTAATTTGTCTTATGCTGGAAATGATTTATAGGGGGATCAAGGATGTTTAGTACAATTGGTAAAGTTTTAAAATATAGAAGACAGACACAGGGGTATCCTAAAAAGACTATTCACTCGGAGTTTTTTATCGGGAGGCCCGAAATAGACAACAGCAAATGCACAAAATGCTGCGAATGCATAGAGCACTGTCCTTCTAAGGCAATTGTTCAAGATTCATTGACCGGAGAAATTGGTATTAATATAGATGAGTGTATTTTTTGTGTTCACTGTGAGGATGTGTGCCAATTTAACGCCATTCACATGACGAATGAATTTGAAATGGCGGTAAAAAACAGGATGGATCTTCGTAAAAGCCCGCTGATTGTGGAGGAAAGAGAACTTCCAAGCAGCGACTATGAATTAATCTGTCATCAGGTTTCAGAAAAAATTAAAAATATATTCGGGAGAAGTCTTCAAATCAGAGAAGTAAATTCAGGCTCCTGCAATGGATGCGACTATGAACTGAATGCGTTAAGCAATCCGTTTAACGATATTGAGCGGCTGGGGATCCATTTTGTGGCATCCCCGCGACATGCGGATATGCTTATGGTTACAGGGGCCGTTACGCGAAACATGGAGCTTGCTTTAATAAAAACATATAATGCCACACCGGATCCGAAGTTGGTTATAGCAGTTGGTGCCTGTGCCTGCAGTGGAGGGATTTTTAAAGACTCTTATGCGAATTTAAACGGCATTGACAGTATTTTACCAGTAGATGTTTATATCCCTGGCTGCCCGCCAAGGCCACAAGGAATTATCTATGGAATATTAAAAGCACTTGAGAAAATGGAATAAATTGATATTATGTTGACGAATTGATTAAAATGGACTATATTTTAATCAATTCTGTTTTTTGGGAGATCTAATGAAAAAAAATATATACATTGCTGCTGGCGGAATGCTGGGCGCTATGTCAAGATTTGGTTTTAAGGATATTAATATATGGGATTTTCACGGTATTTTCCCAATTCATACACTGCTCGTAAACATGACAGGGAGTTTTTTACTGCTGATGCTCTTAACAATTTCTTTTGAAATTCTGGAATTTGATGCAGATATTCGATTGGGAATAGCAACTGGCTTTCTTGGAGCTTATACGACCTTTTCGACTCTTTGCAAAGAGTCGGTGAGCCTCCTGATGACCGGGGAATACATTACTGCTGTGGTTTACATTCTGGCATCCGCTGTTTTGGGTCTTGCCGCAGCTTATCTGGGGCTTCTGTCCGGGAGGAAAATGATTGGTAAACTTACCAGGGGAAATTTTGACTTTGAATTTGAAGAGAAACCTTATACGGGTGAGGTGGAATAATGGGATATCTTATAGTGGGCGTTGGAGGTGCTTTAGGTAGCGTAGTCAGATTTGCAATCGGCAGAAGACTTTCTGAAACCTCTAACAGCTGGATGCCGGTGGGCACCTTTTTTGTTAATATTTCAGGTGCAGTTCTTTTGGGCGTAATAAGCGCCATAGGACTTAGCGGTAACATGTATCTGTTGCTCGGCGAAGGTTTTCTTGGCGCATACACGACATTTTCAACTTTTATGTATGAAGGTTTCAATTTATTCAAG
>JAENWI010000228.1 GCA_016650115.1 Peptostreptococcaceae bacterium
GCCTGTCTCAATTTTCGTTTCAATATTCTTATCAGTACTTTTGTAAACCTGATAATAAAGATAATCCCTGTTATTTATCCTTTTAACAGTTAAACTTCCCTCGGGAAGAAATAACAATTCCTGCTCGAATTTCCGAATAAGATTTTTTTGATATTCCAGTTCTTTCAACAAATGATCAACATTAAAAAACATTATACTCGCTCCTCTTAAATTTCATCATAAACAACAGAAAAGTCCTAATTAGATTATATCTCTCAGGCTACAAAATGTCAATATTTACCATTTATTGATGTGAATGCTCCACCTTATTACTCCAGTACCATTCCGTTCGCCCCCCGCCTTAATATCCCAAACCAACAGGTAATATCACTACATAGTTATGCCATTATATATGACTAATTAGCTATAATGTGCTATAATTAATGTATAAGAAATGAAAGTTGGTAAAAATAATGGAACAAATTAAAGAAATACTAAAAAATATTTTAGAAGAAAAAAAACTGATTAAAATGGTGTTTGGCAGTGCAAGAAAAAAAACCATTCCCTATCATAAAATAATCATCCGTCCTATTATAATAAAGGATCAGTTTTATTATCAGGTGGAATACCATTACAAGGATAAAGTGATTCACGAAAATCTAAACCCGGAAGACTTAATTCTCCTTTGCTGCGACTTTATGATTATGGATTTTAAGCAGTTGAATATTTATGCGATAAATGAGGATATTCAAATTTTAGCAGCTAATCCAAACGATCCAAAAGTATTGAAGAGCAAACCATCGAAAAAAAAAGTTGATCTGAGCCATAACAAGAAAAAGCAATACATTATACCAGATAACGAACCCTGCGATTTTCTTATCAGACTTGGTGTCTCGGACTATAATGGTAAGGTGTTTCAAAAACATTACAGCAAATTCAGGCAAATAAATAAATTCCTTGAAATTGTAGACGATTCTTTTGAATCTTTAGACACTTCTAAAACCATTAAGGTAATAGACTTTGGTTGTGGAAAAGCATATCTAACCTTTGCACTTTATCATTATTTAAGAATTATAAAAGGGTTAGATGTTGAAATCATAGGCCTTGATCTTAAAGAAGATGTAATAGAATTTTGTAATAAAATCGCGCAGGAGTTAGAATTTGACAAATTGAAGTTCTTAATCGGCAATATTAAGGATTATGCCAGCGATCAGGCAGATATGGTGGTTACACTTCATGCCTGTGATACAGCAACAGATTTTGCTTTGATTAATGCTGTGAAGTGGAAATCTCAAATAATTCTGTCTGTACCATGCTGCCAGCATGAACTCTTTAACCAGATCAAGGAGACGTTGCACGCCCCATTATTCAAACACGGAATCCTGAAAGACAGATTTACTGAGATTCTGACAGACGGGATCAGAGGTTTAAAACTTGAGGCTGCAGGTTATGATGTGAAAATGATAGAATTTACAACCCTGGAGCATACCTCTAAAAATATAATGATTAAAGCCGTTAAAAGTAAACCTGTTGCAACATCTTCCGAAACAGAAAAAGATGTAAAAGAAACCGCAGCAAGAAAAAATAAAGCTTTAAAAGCAAACGAAGAATATGAAGCGCTGAAAAAATACTGGCATATAAATCCTACGATAGATTCCCTTTAAAAATGGATCCGACTGGAATTCATGAATATCCCATCAGTATTAATTGCAGCTAGAGAATTATAATAATTCCTATGGCAAATCAAAATGACCCAACGACACATCAAAGGACCCTGTGGCAAATTCAACTCTGCCACAGGGTCCTTTTCTTATGTACTTTTATTGCACCGTATTTATCGTTCATTCTACCAGCTTCCGCCACCGCCGCCGCCAAAGCCGCCTCCGCCAAACCCGCCGCCGCCGGAGAATCCACCAGAGCCAAGTCCGCCCGAACCTCCGCTTGGAGTAGGAGGAACGACGCTGCTTGCCATTGTGTTCGTAAATCCATTGAACATGTTCATGAATATCCATGTATTAAACAAAGTGTTACCATATCCCCCGCCATACCAGGCAGGAGGCTCAATCGCAAGGCCCTCAAATTTCTTCGCCCATTTTTCATTGAGACCCAAAACATAGGCGTAAGGTAAAACATTATAAAAGTAAACAGGATCCTCTTCGGAAAGTTTTTTAATCTTATCTGATTCTGCTGTTCTGATAAATTCCTTAAAGCCAAGTATTTTACCTAAAAGCTCTGCACTGCGTTTTGTTCTTTGTTTCATCCTTATAGTAAAAATAAAACTGATGACTGATGCTACAACTGCAAAAATACCATATGCAAAAGCAAAAAACAGAATGCTGTATCCAGTGAAAACAAGTAACCCCAAAGCCGCTATAATTCCACCCAGCACCACCTTCGTTTTATATTTCAACTTACTGTTGGCATCACGCTTGTCGTGAGCTGCAATAACTATTGAGTAACCCGTAAAAATCAGGAATAATATTGGTATGCTTATGATAAACGTTTGTGGCGCCAGCATTAAATATATCGGGCCAAGCAAGGCTATTCCTGCTATAGGTACCAGCATAAGCAGAATTCCCAGAGCTCTTGCTCCAATGGAATTTTGTGTAAATATTCTGCTTTCTCTGCTTTTAGTAAAATGAGCCTTCAACTGAACAGAAGCTGCCTGGAAACTATCGAAAAAATCGCCTTTCAATTCTGTCAGGGTAACGCTGTCCCTTAATTTGAACAATCCCTCAAAAAAGGTCAATTCATAGAGCTTTGCCTCATCTCCCA
>JAENWI010000330.1 GCA_016650115.1 Peptostreptococcaceae bacterium
TCCTCAGTCTACATCGACTTCCAAGTCCCAGTTATGGCCTCCAATTATATCGAATTCAGTAATGGGACTAACCGATGTTTGATAACGACATATGGGACATACCAGCCGTCAGGGCAACGTAATTTAAAGAGAAAAGCCTCACATGCTGTATCATCTGGAAACATTCTTACAAATTCTCGATATGAGTCTGGATAGTTGCCATACTGCGATATCAATCCCATGGTTTAATTCCTTGTTAAAAAATTAGAATTATACCTCAGGAGGAGCGGATACCCCCTTAGTTTATTATATTGGTTCTTATTTATAATCAATGTTCACAACTTTATTCGCCGCTTCCATAGTAGTAATCCCATGGCGGACAAGCTCCACCGGAATACGGCCTTGGAGGGTTCTGTTGAGCCTGAGGATCTCTGCAAAATGGATGAAGCTTGCATTTACAGTACTTGTCCTTGTACAGTTGTTTGACCAGTTTCCTCGTTTCCTCTGGTTTTGTCGTTACTGGCTTGTGACCCTTGTTGTGATGGCTGAACAGGGAGATATCTTCACTTTCATACCATTGTATGAACTTTAAAAGCGTTTTTCTGGTGCATCCAAGCTTCGTCTTGCCTTTACGGATGGCAGTTTCTGTGCAGCCAAGTTCGATAACCTCCTTGGCTGTGCTGTATTCCATCTTTTCATTGGGAGTCAATTCTTTATGTTCCATAGCTCCAACCTCCTTAAGGCGGCTTTCGCCTCTTCTGTGGAGCAACTGCACCCCATATACATGAAGTTCGTGTAGCTTTTTGCTCCCTAAGCCGATGGTACCGGCGGTGAAGTCGAAGAACATGCAAAGGTTGTTAAATTCGGTGGAAAAGATATCAAGCACGTACCTGAGCCAGTCATCACCACACCCCTTCAGGAAGGCATCTAGCGCTATTGAGCTGGCGTATACAGAAATGGTACTAATATATCGCTGGATATTCTTGAAAATCTCTCATCAGATTTCCATAAGACAAGATGCTGTGTAGTTAGAAAATGTAACAGGGAACTATAGGTCAATTGATAGTAATTGTTGTATTTTGATTGATAGTTATTGTTGTATTTTGATTGACAATGCAATATATCTGTGTATAATATATATTAAGAAGAAGTCATTGAAGTATCAGATTTCTTCCTGAGAAATTGTACCAATTACCCAATTTCTATCTGCTTCCAACGTTCGGTATCGTCGGAAAGCTCAAGAATTACGCAGAAACCAAACTTTCTGAATAACCTTTTGTCCTGCAGAATCTTGTTCATGAATTGTCTTCCAGGTTTGGGAAGGTTGGAGTGTGGATCTCTCATAGCTAGCGACGAAATCATTTCTCCTATGACTCCCGAGATTTTTAGTCTTGATGGCTTGGAAATTTTATTGAAGAACTTTCTAAACTCCAAAAAAAAACTTTATTCCAAGGTGGTTGCAAAAATTATCATTAACTCATTTAACAATAGAATTAAACAGTATCGGGATATTTTACTTGCTGCTTCAGGAGGAAAGTTTAGCGTATAGAAAATTCCCGTTGACCCTCTTTTTAGGAAGGCTCGAGAAGCCGGATTAGCCCTACAGCTTTTCAAGAAAAGGGGAAAAGGATTGAAATCCACGACACTTGAAGCGCTCAATACTATAAACTTGGAAATTTGGAGATCGAAATGGCTTTAAAAAGATATACTGAAAACGAAAATGAATTTGTAGAAGAGAGTATTAGCAGCAAAAAGGCAAAACAGCTTTTTGGTAAA
>JAENWI010000443.1 GCA_016650115.1 Peptostreptococcaceae bacterium
AAAATCTAGACAGTGATCAAGACAGAAATCAAAACAGAAATCACGATGCTATGCACGATGCTATGACTGATTAAGTATATCTTAGTTAGAAAATACGAGTTGTAAACAAATTAGTATATCTTTATAAGAAACATGAGGCGAACCGTAAAATGATTTTTACGGTTCGTTTTATGTTTTATTACAGTATCAAATCAAATCAATTGCAACAATTTGAACAGAATTAAAAAGTCGCATACCAATTTGCTTTCCACAATTCAATTTCCATAAGTTACTTTCCATAATTAAATATTCCACCCTATTGATAAAATGGAATGCGTGGCGTAAACTATAGGAAGAGACTGTGGTAATGATTGGGCATACGGATACGGTTGGGATCCGCGATTATGGAGACCTGCAAGATTTGGCAACTCAACCAGATAAACTGATTGAAGCGTTGAAAAAAGTAACCATCTCTGAGGAAGTAAGACAAGATTTAGAGTCCGGCAATTGGCTGGCTGGTAGAGGTATCCTGGATATGAAATGTGGCATTGCCATCATTATTGCAATCAATGACCTATCAGGATTTATATAACAAGGTAAAAGAGGAGCGAGGAAATGTACTAGATGTAATAATTGAAAATATTAAAAAGAAATTAATGACGGACAATACGATAGATGAACGATTATTTAGCCAGAAAATTGTGGATAAAGTCCATAGCCTATGGTCCTGCAAAGACCCTGTCATCATTTTATATTATTCTCCACCGTATTACCCTCATAACTATGTCAGCGGAAAAAACCTTAAGGAAACAAAGCTTCTTGAGGTAATTGAAGATGTGAGTAGAAAACATGAAGGGAATTATAAACTCATTAACAAGAAATTTTATCCCTATATCTCTGATTTAAGTTTTGTCTCTGCTCCAGAGGATGAAAGAGTTTTGACTTTAGAAAACAATATGCCTGCTTATGGGTCAAGATATATTCTTTCAAAGTAGTGCCGAGCTTGGTTTATGATGCAATCATTCAGCTGTTAAAATAGGGGGGGCTACTATGTACAATTTTTTTGAGATGCCAGTAAATAGCAAAAGTGAATTAGATGAGCTAATAAATAGCATTATCCCTCTTATCCTATATTTTAGTTCCGAGACTTGCAATGTTTGCCATTCGGTTTTACCTAAGTTAATTGATACTATTGAGGCTTTTCCTGTTTCATTCGTCAAGGTTAAAGCCGATACTCAACCTGAAATTTGTGGGCAACTTCTTGTATTTACAGTCCCTACCATACTGATTTTTTATGAAGGCAAAGAAATATTGAGAGAA
>JAENWI010000512.1 GCA_016650115.1 Peptostreptococcaceae bacterium
GTGCATCCGTTTAGGCTGGCCCTTGGGGTGCTGTTTATATGGTTTGTAAGTAAAGTAATATCGGCTTGTGATAAATTGTCAAATGTTGACCCTTTAGGGAGCACATAGCGGATATATTCGTGATTCTTTTCAATACCGGCCTTTTGAAATGAGGCCAAAGGATCACAAAAGTAAATATTGGTGCGACGAATGGAACCATTCCCAGTTTCTAGTGCGTCCGGATCTCCAAATTCAGTCCCGCGATCTGTTAAAATAACGGGGAACACGCTTGTAAAAGTCTCGGTTCCCAGTAGCTTTTCCAAATCTTCGAAAACAGACAAAACAGAAGATTGCTTCTTATCAGGAAGAAGAAAAATAAGCATGCATTTTAAATGCCTGAAATAGAGCGTGAGCAAGACTTTTTTACTACTTTGGCATCCTATCACCGTATCCATTTCTACTGCATTCAGATCTGGATTTTCAGCTAGAAAGACTAGAAAATCAGCATACGTGCGACCTTCACACCAAGAAGGTACTTTTAATTCTTGACGTTTAACCTTTCTGGGTTTGTACTTTACTTTTCTGGCAAGGTCCAAATTTCTAACACTAAGAATTTGCTTCTCAATGTAAGAATAAATAGTTCTTACAGAACAAGGAATTTATTCATGATTAGAAGCGATTTGTACCGCCGGTTTGCAGTGATTGACTTGTAATAATACTTGTTTACTCTGCAATTGGATTTTTTTATGCAGGAATTGCAAACAAACGGTGCATGGCTTAATAAAATGCATTTCTGCGAAACAAAAGAAGAGCAGCGCTTGTTGCAGTAATCACAGCTTATGCAATATTTTTTGCATAATTCAGGTCTTTGACAAATGTTACGTTTGATACAAGTGGTTCTATGCAAACAATTATTGAAGGATACAAAAGTATTACGTTCTTTTAATTGACGATGTTTTTTTACCTCATTTGAAATAGTTGTAGGGTCTTTAGATATGTGTTTGGAAATATCCTTAAAAGACATGCCATTATCCAAAGATTTCTCGATAAAAATTCGGTTATCAAGTGTCAGGTGTTTTTGATTAACTCTAATTTCTTTAGACATAATA
>JAENWI010000029.1 GCA_016650115.1 Peptostreptococcaceae bacterium
AAGATGCCCTTCCATATCTTACACTTATTCCGAACCCACCATTTTTTTAGAATATGCACTGGATACAATGAAACTGGCTAATGAAAAAGGCTTGAAAAACATCTGGGTTACAAACGGATCCATGACGACAGAAACCCTTGATTTAATTGCTCCTTTTCTTGATGCTGCTAATGTTGATTTTAAGGGGGCAAACAATGGCGTTTATGAAAAATACTGCGGGGGAAAAGCGGACGCAATTATGGAAACCTTAAGGTATTTGAAAAAATCGGGCATCCATACTGAAATTACAACTCTTATTGTACCTGGTGTCAATGACAGACCTGAAGACTTAGAATATATTGCCGAATTTATTGCCAGTAAACTTGGCAGAGAGGTGCCGTGGCACTTAAGCAGGTTTTTCCCGGCCTGGAAGATGATGAATACGCCTGCCACACCGATGGAAACGCTGGAAATGGCTAGAAAAACAGGAGAAAAAGCTGGGTTGAAATATATACATATTGGGAACGTTTGAAAAAAAAGGCAGGATACTTTTTATATAAAATTTAATTTTATATCTATTATATTGACACAAGTTTAAAATGAATTTATAATAAGGACAAATAATTGGGTATATAATTAATAGATCATCAACAGTAAAGTAATAAATTTAATAGAAATCCGAGTGAAAAATTCAGGAGAAACTGTTTAAGTACAGGGCCGAAGGGGTAAGCGCAATAAACTCTCAGGCAAAAGAACTGAATTTGGACGGAACTCTGGGAAGTCAGGAACTGTGAATTTTAAATGACACCGAAGAAGCAAACCTTTCGAGGAGAATCTTTCAGGTAAAAAGGACAGAGGCGTATTGTAATTTCAATACGCTTTTTTTGTTGTACAATAGTCATAAGTATGGAGGAGAAATGATATGAAAAGGACACCATTATATGAAAAACATTTGGAATATAAGGGCAAACTGATTGATTTTGGCGGCTGGGAGCTGCCTGTTGAATACGTCGGTATTATACCGGAGCATGAAGCGGTTAGAAACTCTGCCGGGTTATTTGATGTGTCCCACATGGGAGAAGTAACTGTTACTGGAGAAGATGCTGAAAAATATATACAAAAGATGGTAACAAATGATATATCCAACATGGATGTCATGCAGATATATTACTCACCTATGTGTTATCCTAATGGAGGTGTTGTAGACGACCTGTTGATTTATAAATATAACAGAGAAAAATATTTACTTGTTATCAATGCGGCAAATACGGAAAAAGATGTGGAATGGCTCCAATCGAATGTCAGTGGTAATTTAAAAGTGAAAAATGTATCCTCTGAATATGCTCAATTAGCGTTACAAGGTCCAAAGGCACAGAAAATACTTCAAAAACTTACAGATAAAAATCTAGATGATATTAAATTCTTTCATTTCTGTGATGAGGTTCCTATTGGAGAAATGAAAGTTTTTGTATCCAGAAACGGCTACACTGGAGAAGATGGTTTTGAAGTGCTGGTTGCACCACAAGAGGCTGAAAAATTATGGGACAGAATTATAGAGGCTGGCAAAGAGGATGGGTTGCTGCCAGCAGGACTTGGAGCCAGAGATACCTTGCGGTTTGAAGTTTGTCTGCCTTTATACGGCCATGAAATTAATGACAGCATTACCCCTCTTGAGGCTGGGTTGGGTTTTTTTGTGAAACTTGACAAGGACGATTTTATCGGAAAAGAAGAGTTGATGAATCAGAAGTCTTCAGGATTAAAGCGTAAGCTATGTGGCATCGAAATGATAGACAGAGGTATACCCAGAGCTGGATTTGAAGTGTTTTCAGAGGGCAGGAAAATTGGGTATATAACATCAGGAAGCTATTCACCAACTTTAAAAAAGAATATAGGGTTGGCTCTTATGGATATTGAATTCTCAGAAGAAGGAAGAGAGGTTGAAGTATTAATAAGAAATAAATTATTAAAGACAAAAATTATAAAAAAACCGTTTTATGCCAAAAAATACAAAAATAAAAGATGAGGAGAAAAACAATGGAAATTAAAAAGGAATTAATGTACTCAAAGACACATGAATGGGTAAAAGCTGATGGGCAAAAAGCGTATATAGGATTGACAGATTATGCCAGGATACAGTTGGGACAAATCGTATTTATTGATCTCCCGGAAATCAACAGCACTGCAGAGGCCGAACAATCGCTGGCAGAAGTCGAATCAGTGAAAGCAGTTGCCGAAGTGCTTTCTCCAATATCGGGAACAGTGAATGAGGTGAATGAGGCATTAATCAACAATCCTGAGTTAATTAACGAAGATGTATATGGAAGCTGGTTGGTTTTAATTGAAATGTCAGATCCGGCTGAAATTAATAACCTGATGAATTCAGAAGAATATGAAAATTTCTGCAAAACATTAAGTGAGGAGGAATCACATTGACAAAATATATGGGTCTTACGGAATCTGACAGGGAGCATATGCTGAAGGAAATCGGTATTGAGTCTATGCGCTCTTTGTTTTCGGATATACCGGAGCAGGTATATTTAGATGGAAAACTAAATCTCAAAGCAGCACTTTCAGAAATGGAAGTTATGAAAAGCTTGAAATCCTTGGCTGAAAAGAATGATGATTTAGATCATTTTATATGTTTTCTGGGTGCAGGCGCCTATGACCATTATATACCTGCAGCTATTGGGCAACTTCTGTCAAGGCAGGAGTTTTATACCGCATATACCCCTTATCAGCCAGAAATCAGCCAGGGAACGCTTCAGGCCATATTTGAATACCAGACGATGATTTGTGAACTGACAGGGATGGATGTATCAAATGCATCTATGTATGACGGTGCTACTTCAATGACAGAAGCAGCAATTATGGCTACTGAAGCCTTAAAAAAATCCGAAATATTAATATCAAAAAGCGTAAATCCGGAAAGTCGTCAGGTTCTTAAAACATATGCTCAGTTCAGAGATATAAAGATTATAGAGGTTAACATCATAGACGGGCAAACGGATATCGATGATTTGAAGAAAAAGCTGAATGAAAATACAGCTGCTTTTCTGCAGCAGAGCCCAAATTTTTTCGGAATTATCGAGGATTTAGCATCAGCTGGAGAAATTGCTCATGCAAATAACAGCCTTTTTATTGTAAGTGCAGACCCGGTATCTTTGGCGCTATTAAAGAGTCCAGGCGAACTTGGGGCGGACATTGTAGTGGGTGAAGGCCAGTCACTAGGTAATCCGCTCAGTTTTGGCGGGCCATATTTAGGTTTTTTTGCAACGAAAGAAAAATGGATGCGTAAAATGCCTGGCAGAATCATTGGACAGACAAAGGATAAAGAAGGGAAAAGAGGATTTGTTCTAACCCTTCAAACAAGAGAACAGCACATACGAAGAGAAAAAGCCACCTCAAACATTTGTTCCAATCAAGGACTTAATGCGCTGGCAGCATCCATGTACATGACTTTTCTAGGGAAAGAGGGATTGAAGCAGGTAGCAGAATTATGTACCCAGAAGGCCCATTATATGTATGATGAATTATTGAAAACAGAGAAATTTTCTCAAATATATGATAAACCTTTCTTTAAAGAGTTTACCATTAAGAGTAAAGAGCCAGTAAAAGAATTAAACAGCAGACTTTTACGAGAAAAAATTATTGGCGGTTATTCATTGTCACAGGATTATCCGGAATTAGTAGACAGCAGTTTGATTTGTGTTACTGAAAAGCGTACAAAAGAGGAAATTGATAATTTTGTAAGAAAGGCGGCGAAGTTAAATGAAAGATAAATTTCTAATATTTGAAATGAGCAGGCCTGGGCGGAAAGCATATTCTTTGCCTGAATGTGATGTCCCTCAAAAGGAGTTGACATCGATGATAAATCCTGAATATTTGAGAAAGGAAGCTCCAAATTTACCTGAAGTCAGTGAACTGGAGGCAGTAAGACATTTCACCCAGCTGTCTCAGCGTAATTATGGCGTTGATTCGGGATTTTATCCCCTTGGAAGCTGTACTATGAAATATAACCCGAAAGTGAATGAACTTGTGGCCGGATATGACGGGTTCAGAAAATTGCATCCATATCAAAATGGTGAATCGGTCCAGGGAGCGCTTGAGCTTATGTACTCACTTTCGGAAATGCTGGCCGAAATAACTGGAATGGATCAGGTTTCACTTCAACCGGCTGCTGGAGCTCATGGTGAAGCAACGGGACTCATGATGATAAAAGCATACCACAGAAGTAGAAATGATTTCCGCAGAACAAAAATCATTATACCAGATTCAGCACATGGAACAAATCCAGCCTCAGCAGCAATGGCAGGATTTCAGAACATAGAAGTCAAATCTAATGTTGAAGGAGGCATTGACCTGGATGCGTTAAAAAGTTTGATGAATGATGAAATTGCAGGCTTGATGTTAACAAATCCAAATACCTTGGGTCTATTTGATAAAAATATACTGGAAATTGCAGAAATTGTTCATAGTGCCGGGGGTCTTTTGTATTATGACGGGGCAAATCTCAATGCTGTCATGGGTATCTCCAGACCAGGGGATATGGGGTTTGATGTGGTGCATGTGAATCTTCATAAAACGTTTAGCACACCTCACGGTGGAGGAGGACCAGGAGCAGGTCCGGTCGGAGTGAAAAAAACGTTGATTCCATTCCTTCCTGTCCCTGTCATTGGGAAGCAGGAAGAAAACTATTACCTGGATTATGAAAGACCATTAACCATAGGAAGGATTAAATCTTTCTATGGTAATTTTGGCGTGCTTGTAAGAGCCTATGCTTATATTATAAGTATGGGTGCTGAGGGGCTAAGAGAGGTTTCTGAAACCGCTGTACTGAATGCAAATTATATTGCCAGCAGACTTAAGGATATCTATGCAATGCCTTACAATCGGATATGTATGCATGAATGCGTATTCTCTGCAGATTATCAGATAAAAAATGGTGTGTCTGCCTTAGACATTGCAAAGCGATTGCTGGATTTCGGCTATCACCCGCCAACCATATACTTTCCACTGATTGTACATGAAGCGCTTATGATTGAACCTACGGAATGTGAAACTCTGGAAACTCTGGATGAGTTTATTGAATCAATGAGAATAATTGCGTCAGAGGCAGAGAATAGTCCGGAAACGGTTAAAGGAGCCCCATATACAACTGTTATTTCTCGTCTGGATGAAGTTTCTGCTGCAAGAACTCCAATATTGAGATGGAAAAAGGATCTTTAAGAGGTTATGTGGGTTGATTCTGTGAAATCTATACTAAAGGACATGATTTTGTGTTATAATTAACCTTATAATTAAATATTTTATGAAGAAACTAGATCTAACCAATCCAGTATAAGCACTATTTTGTAAATCTGAACCCACCAGCTAATCTAGTTAACGTTGGAAAAGAAGGTGACAGAAATAATAACCATTTTTGATAACGCTACAGATAGCTTTCTGTAGCGTTTTTAATATCCGAATTAAAGGAAGGTTGATGAATGAAAATGGACCATAATATTAATTGCATTATAGGCGGGAAAATTATTCTGGAAAACGAAATTTTATATGGCAAGGTGCTTCTTTATAGTAATAAAATAATTGATATCATTGATGAAGAAAGTTTTGTAAAAAACATATTGAATGAAGGTATAAAAACAATAGACGTTCATGGGAAATATGTTTCGCCAGGATTTATTGATATACATATTCATGGTTCAGGTGGAAAAGATACCATGGATGGTAAAATATCCGATCTGGAGATAATAAGTGAAACCATTGCCAAAAGCGGTGTTACAAGTTTTTTGCCGACAACGATGACGATGAGTAAAGAAAAGATATATAAAGCACTCGATACAGTAAGACTTGCCATAGAAAAAAAATTGACGGGGGCAAAAATATTGGGAGTTCATATGGAAGGCCCATTCATCAGTGAAAAGTTTAAAGGCGCCCAGAATATGGATTATTTGGCAAAACCGGATTTTCAATTAATTGAAAATTATTCGGATATCATTAAAATTATTACGCTGGCACCTGAAGAAGATTTCCAGTTTGAATTTATCAAGAGTATTAAAGAAAAAACGAACATAATACTGTCAATAGGTCATACCAATTCAGATTACGAAACGGCAATGAAAGCCATTGATGCTGGAATAAGCAATGCTACCCATATTTTCAATGCAATGCCACCATTTCATCATCGACATCCGGGGGCTGTGGGTGCCATATTAAACAGTAATATCTCCTTTGAATTAATCGCCGATACCATACATATACACCCTGCTGTTTTTCAAATATTGTTAAATGCAAAAGGGAAAGAGAAGATGATTCTAATTACGGACTCGATGAGAGCTGGATTCATGAAGGATGGCAATTGGGAGCTTGGAGGCCTAGAGGTTGTTGTACAAAATAATTCGGCAAGACTTACGGATGGAACGCTTGCAGGAAGCATTCTGACCTTGAACAAAGCAGTGTTAAACATAATGGAATACACAGAGCTGGAAATTTATGAGGCCGTGGCACTGGCCAGTTTAAACCCAGCAAAGCTTATCCATCTTGATAAAATGAAGGGGAGTATAAAAATTGGGAAAGATGCTGATTTGGTTATTTTTGATGAGGAATTAAAAGTAGAATTGACCATATCAGAAGGAGAAATTATTTACCGAATTTAAGCAGGAGGTACGCCTCTTAGAAACAGTTATTGGAATTTCAGGAAAGGAATTAACATGAATCTTATACCATTACCAGATAAAATAGTACCTCAGTCAGGCACGTTTAATATAGTTCACAATACAAGCATTGTGTTAGACATCAATCAGGGTGGGATTGATTTTGAAACTGCAAAGTTATTACAAAAGGAAATCGAAAAAGTTGTAGCCATCACCCTTCTTATAAAAAAAGGACCGGATAATGATAAGATCCACAATGAAAACTGCATCTCTTTCAAATTTAGTAAAACAGATAATAGAATTGAGGCATACAGTCTTTCAGTAAAACCAAAAAAAATAACCATTACAGCTAGTGGCAATGCAGGATTTTTATATGGTGCCGCGACACTGATTCAATTATGCCGAACATCTCATGGGGTAATTGGCTGCGTAGATATTACAGATGAGCCCTCCTTTCCAAATAGAGGATATTTACTGGATGTCAGCCGGGGAAGGGTTCCAACCATGAATAGCCTGAAAGAACTGGTGGATAAGCTGGCTCTTTACAAAGTTAATCAGCTTCAGCTATATGTGGAAAACAGTTTGCGTTTAGATGGTTTTGAAGAAATATGGTCCCAAACGGATCCTTTTCTGGCAGAGGAAATTTTGGACCTTGATCGGCACTGCCATATGAGATGCATTGAGCTGGTACCATGTATAGCCACCTTTGGGCATTTATTCAACATACTTGATTCAGAGAGCTTTGCTAAATATAATGAAATAGAGCCGGAACAGGGCAAAAAATTTACATGGTATAATCGGATGATGCACCATACTATAAATGTTTCGAATCCAGAAAGTATAACTTTTATTACAGGTATTCTTGATCAATACATATCATTATTCCGAAGTAATAAAATCAATATCTGCTGTGATGAAACCTTTGATTTAGGCACAGGCAAAAGTGCTGAGATGTCAAAAGAAATAACAAAAGGCAAAATGTATATTAATTATGTTAACAGCCTTGCTGAATTTCTTCAAAAAAAAGGTAAACAGGTAATGATTTGGGGAGATGTTCTGCAGAAAGAACATGAATTAATCAGCGGATTAAATAAAAAGATTATCTGTCTAAACTGGTGGTATGAAGCTGGTGCTAAAGAAGAGCTTCTCAAGCCGTTTTCAGACAGGAAATTTAAACAATACGTGTGCCCAAGTGTTTCGGGACACAGCCGGTTGATTAATGCCTATGATTTAAGCTTTACAAATATTAAAGAAATGGCAGAGCTGGGAAGTAAATATCATGTGGAGGGTTTTTTGAACACTGACTGGGGAGACAGCGGACATGTGAATATGCCGGCTCTTGCGGTCCCATGTATGATATATGGTGCAGCAAAAGGCTGGAATGTGAAAGATTCCAGAGACTTTACCACAATAAATCAGGTTATATCCTTAGTGGAATACGATGATCACAGTAAAACTCTGATTGGGCTTTTACATGAATTATCTCATCAGGATTTGATTATTTTCAAGGATTTTGAATTTTTCAGAGACTTTAGAGTGTACAATCAGGCCTACCTTCAGGACGGCGTCTATCTGCATGAGAATACTAAAACTAAAATAATGGCTGTTTCAGAAAATAAGCTTAAAGAAGCCGTCTTAAAATGCGAAAAAATTATTGAAGATTTGAAACAGAATGATATTACAGCACATGCAGACGATAGACGGGAGGAAACGGAATATTATCTTGCAGCTCGGGGTGTGGCAATCATGCAAGAACTTGCACTGGTGATGAAACAAAAGGAATATGGTCAGGCTGTAAGCCTGATTGGTACGCCATATGAACTGGCAGGAAAATTTGAATACTGGATGATGGATTACTGCAGGAACTGGAGATTTGACAGCCGCGAGAGCGAGTTATTCCGAATAAAAGAATTTGTTTGGCAGATATGTACAATACTCAGAAAATATAAATAAATAATTTGATAAATTAAGGACAACTTATTTGACATATTTTGTAGTATTCCTCCATAGAAAAGTGTATAATGACTTAAAGGGTGTTTGCATTTTGTTGTGAGGATTCTATTCTTTTGGAAAATAATCTAAAGGTGAATTCAGTAAATATAGTTAAAGGTTCTACAATTAAAAGGCAAGAGGTAAAAAGAAATGAAACAAATAGGAATCATAAAAGTTGAAAAAAGAGATCATGCAAGTACTGGAGAAAATGAGAGACTAAGAAAAACAGGTTTCTTGCCAGGAAATATTTGTGGGAAAGAAATTGGATCAATGGCGATTACTGTCAATAAAGATGATCTAAGAAAGAAAATGAGTAAGTTTGGAAGAAATGCTGTATTTGAAATTGAAGTGGCTGGGGATAAAACCTATACAGTAATGACAAATGAAATTCAAAGTCACGCGGTAAAAGGTATTGTGCATGTTGATTTTCAACAGATATCATTATCTGAAGAGGTTAAGACAGATGTAGTCATCAAGATATCGGGTAAAGAATCAATTGAAGCTCAAAGAATGATTTTAATTAATCATGCAGATACAATTTCTGTAAAGGGTTTACCTCAGAATATTCCGGATTCCATTGAGGTTAATGTAGCAGAGCTGAAATTGGGAGAAACCATAACATTTGGAGACGTTAAACTTCCAAAAGGTATTATTTGCGAAAGCAATCCAGCACATTTGGTAGCTACATTAATTGAATCGAAGCTTCAAGAAACTGAAGAAACAGAAGAAGCTGCCGTTGTTGGAGAGAAGCTCGAAGCTTAAAAATTCGAAAAACTGTTTTTTTAATAATAATTATTAGAGATCCACGATGTAATGATATCGTGGATCTCTCTTTTATGCGCGTGGGTGACAGAAGGCCGCTATATAAAGCGAATAAGCCGATTACTGAACGTTACGTGGCAAAACTGGTAATGGCGGCCTTAAAGACTTGTATGCCGCTGTTTTGTACCCTGCAGACCCACCGTGCAAGGCAGTTGTTCTTGGCTTTGAGTTAAACCCCAGCGGATTATGATACCGCTGATTTCTTCCCTTTGATGATGTCAAGTAAAAGCTGGGTCTGAGTTATATAGTTTACGGTATTGATTTTAATTGATACCAAATTAATTAAATGTTTGTTCTGTGCAAAAAAAGAATTTTCGGTCTCAGTAAAACTTCTCAATATTTTTGGCTCAATTTCATATTTATTTTTTCCTAAATCCGTGATAATATTTAAAAGCTCATTATCATCTTTCGATTCCCATAGGGGAGTTTCATTCAGAAGCAAGTAATTCATGTCCGATAGGGAGGCTATAATATTATAAGAATCCTTTAATAGATTCAGACCATTCTTTTCCACTGAACGTCCAGAGACAATTAACTTGAAATCGTTATTTACAGTTGATATTTGGCCAATATTAGAAGTGGCTATAGTTTCTCCTGTTTCTTCATCATGAAGATAAACGCCATTAATCAGGGTATACAGCAAACTTACAATGCTGTCTGTATTTTCCAGGCTTAAAACCCGATCTAATGGATTGATTTCGGTAATTGCAAAAGTATAATTTTCTTCGTTATCTCCATAAGTGCCTTTGAACTTTTCTTGTAAATTTTGAACTTTTCTTGTAAATTTATTAACGTCATTATCATTAATTACTAAATTAATTGAAGCGTTTGTGGGATAGGTGTAAGGAGAAGATCCACCATTGAAACTGCCTAATTCAAATAAAATCCCACTTGATTTACAGCTTGCCAGTAAATCCCCTATAATTTTAATCGGGTTTGGATGCTGACCAGATATTACACTTGAATCCCCTCCAGTTAAATCGTTTATGGATATTTCATATGCCTTCGAGTAATTAGAAGTAACATACTCCAATGATTGTGATATCTGTCCAATCGTAGTTCCGGCACTGCCATTTAAAACAGTGAATTCAGGAGGGTTTTCCCCTTTGTTATAGCTCCAATCTAGATTAACCTGGTAATCAGTGAATAAATATCTGGAATTTATGCCTTTAGCTCCTGAAAAATCGTTTTTATCATTATTTGTAAATATTATTCTCATAAAATTATTTTCATTAGCATTTTCAATTAAGAATAATGACATGGCGATTGACAGACAACGCTCCTCCATGTCTGTAAGGCCAATTGAAGTCTGTATATTTATCGAATCGCCGTTTTCATAACCCGCGGCGGCGGCCTTTGACATAATTACGTTTTTGTAATCATCATAAGAAGCCTTTATATCTCTTTGATTTGCCCACTTTAAAAGGTAATTGTCGAATTTTTCTATTGAAGTAAATTTTTTTGATGCATTTATTAAATTGTTATATTCCTCTAATACGCCTGTTTCAATTTGATCATTACGAATTTCATCATTTGAAATTATTCCGCAAGATGAAAATGATGCTATTAATAAAAGCGTGATTAATAAAACGGATATTTTTCTTTTCATAATATTTATTGTCTCCTTTGAAAATTGTTGATTAAACCCTTTTAATAGTTAGTAAAATGCTATATAATAATATCATAAAGTAGTAATGATATGTGTGAATTCGAAAAAAAATCACAAATATATGGATAGGAGCTAAACTATGGAATCTAAAAACCTGATAATAAGACAAACGACATTTGAAGACTGTTCATTATTTGCTACCTGGGAGAAAACATATGAGGTTACAGAGTTTTTTAGCATTGATGATAATCGTAGTTATGAGCAAATAGTGAGTGAAATCATTTTTGCTGAACTAGATGAATCTAAATTACAGTTTACAATTTTATTGAAAGATTATCAAGGTGATGATCAGGTTATAGGCAGGATATTTGTTACTCAATTGAATAAGATTTATGATTCTTTAGATATCACCAGAATATATATCGGGCCTAAAGAATGCAGAAATAAAGGTTATGGAGAAGAAGCTTTAAGGCTTTTCCTTGAATACTGTTTTATAAATTTACATACCGAGAGAGTAACACTTGACCATTTCTCAGGTAATGTAGTAGCTTCCAGATTATATTTGAAATTAGGTTTCCAATATGAAGGAGTTGCACGTAATGCTTCGAA
>JAENWI010000109.1 GCA_016650115.1 Peptostreptococcaceae bacterium
GAGACCTGCACAAAGTGGGGACAGACCGCCTTACAGACCGTCAGGAGACAGACCGCCTTACAGACAGGACAGCAATAGACCTCCTTACAGAGGAAACGATAATAAACCTGAAATCAAAACACCGGTTATTGCGAAACCAGCTGGCATTGATAAGCGTACTGATAAAGAAAAAGAAAAAGACAAGTTTGCAAAGCTGGAAAAAGGAAAGACTAAAAAGCCTAGTTTTGTAAGAAATCTTGAAAAAGCTACAAAACCTAAGAAGCACATATCAAGACCGAAATTTGAAAAAGAACCTGAAGTAAACGTTGAAGAACTGCCAGAAGGAACAATTATTGTAAATGTTCCAATTACGGTAGCTGGTTTTTGCGAACAGGCTGAAATTACAACAACTTCTGTCATTATGAAGCTTATGAAGCTTGGTATTATGGCAAATATCAATCAGTCAATCGATGAAGATACAGTTCTTGTTCTTGCTGAAGAATTAGGGCTTCAAGTTGCTATAGGCAGGGTATCGGAAGAAATTGTTGAAGAAGGAATAGAAATATTTGAAGACAAGGAAACAGAACTGAAGTTCAGACCTCCAATTATTACTGTAATGGGTCACGTTGACCATGGTAAGACTTCACTTTTGGATGCGATAAGAAAAACGAATGTGACAGAATCAGAATCAGGTGGCATAACACAGCATATTGGAGCATCTGAGGTAGTAATTAATGATCATAAAATAGTATTTTTGGATACACCGGGACATGAAGCCTTTACAGCTATGAGAGCCAGAGGAGCTCATGTAACGGACATCGCAGTTTTAGTAGTTGCTGCTGATGACAGTGTTAAGCCGCAGACTATAGAATCAATCAGTCATGCGAAAGCAGCTGGCGTGCCAGTCATTGTAGCAGTTAATAAAATGGACAAACCGGCAGCAGACCTAGATAAGGTTAAAAAAGATCTCAGCACTCACGGAATTTTAGTAGAAGAGTGGGGAGGAGACATCATCTGCGTACCAGTTTCTGCAAAAACAGGTGAAGGAATTGTAACACTTCTTGAAATGATATTACTTCAGGCAGAAATCATGGAACTAAAAGCGAATCCAAACAGATTGGCCTCAGGAACTGTTATTGAGGCTAGAGTTGATAAGACAAGAGGAATAGTTGCAACTTTACTCGTATTAAACGGTACACTTCACTCAGGTGACAGTATCGTTGCGGGGACAAGTTCGGGTAAAATAAAATTAATGGTTAATCATCTTGGTGAAACCATTAAAAAGGCTGGTCCGGCTACAGCTGTTGAAATACTTGGATTGTCAGATGTGCCTGAAGCGGGTGACGTATTTAATGCCGTAAAGGAAGATAAAGTTGCCAGAGAAATTGCAGAAAGCAGAAAATTCAAACTTAGAGAAGAAGTGTTTGCAAGAAATTCAAGCATAACTTTGGAACAATTGTTTAGTCAGCTTCAGGAAGGTGAGGTTAAAGATCTTAACCTGATTATAAAGGGTGATGTTCAAGGTTCAGTTGGAGCATTAGAATCCTCACTTGAAAATATGAAGAATGAAAATGTAAGAGTTAAAGTATTACACTCGGGTGTAGGAACTGTAACGGAATCAGATGTAATGCTTGCAGGCACTTCAGGAGCGATTATCATAGGCTTTAATGTAAGACCTAGCACTGCGATAACTCAGACGGCTGAGCGTGAGGGAGTGGAAATAAGAACTTATAGAGTCATTTACAATGTAATAGATGAAATTGAAGCAGCTATTAAGGGAATGCTTGACCCAATCTTTAAAGAAGTTATTCTTGGTAAGGTTGAAATAAGAGAGACATTTAAGGTTCCAGGCATTGGATTAATCGCCGGTGCTTATGTAACTGAAGGAAAAGTTGTCAGAAATGCTGAAATCAGACTTGTACGTGATGGAATTGTAATCCATGAAGGAAAAATATCATCATTAAAGCGATTTAAGGATGATGCAAAAGAAGTCGCCAAGGGATTTGAATGCGGTATTGGAATTGAAAATTTCAATGACGTTAAAGAAGGCGATTTAATTGAATGTTTCCAGATGGTAGAAGTTGAACGTAAATAGTTCAAAACAGGAGAAAAATGGGAAAAGGATATAGACAAGGAAGATTAGGAGAAGAAATAAGAAAGATTATCAGTGAACTTCTCCTAAGGGAAATAAAAGACCCCAGATTATCTGGGATGGTAAGCATATCTGCTGTCCAGGTGACTGCTGATGGAAGTTATGCCACTGCTTATATAAGCTTGCTTGGATTAAGCAGTAGCAGTGAAGCATCTGAAGAAGAAAAAGAAGAGGTGCTGTCAGCATTCAGAAGTGCAAAAGGTTTGATTAAAAGAGAAATCGGGAAACAGATTAAGCTTAGACATGTTCCAGAGGTGCTATTTAAAATGGATACCTCTATGGAGTATGGAAGGCATATTACAAAGCTGATCCATGACCTGGGCATAGAAGGAAACAAAAATGACAACAAAGACGATGAAGACGAAGAATAAAGAAATTCAGCAGGAAATGGAAATGATGGCCGCAAAACTGCTTTCCGTGAACAGTGTTTTGCTGTTTCCACATGTAAATATGGATGGCGATTGTCTAGGCTCTTCTGTGGCATTATGCAAGGGCTTAAGACTTTTGGGAAAAAAAGCCTATGTATTGATTGAGGATGAAATTCCGACAAATTTATCTTTTTTGGATAATTCTTATTGTACCTTTAATCAGAATATCATTGAAAACCCTGACATTTGTATGACTGTAGACTGTGCAGAAATCGAAAGATTTGCAAAGCGGAAAGAAAAATTTCTCGAAGGGGAAACGCTTATGTGTATTGATCATCATTCGACTTCAAAGAGCTTTGCAGATTATAATCTGATCGATCCAGCAGCTGCAGCAACAGGAGAACTTGTATATAAACTGTTGCTGAAAATGAGGGCTCCTCTTGATGCTGAAATTGGAGAGGCTCTATATGCTGCGATTTCAACAGATACAGGGAATTTTCAATACTCGAACACGACAAAGGAAACGCATCAAATCATTGCTAATTTATATGATTTGGGAATTAATCATTCCAAGGTGAGTGTTAAAATATATCAGAATATCAGAAGGGAAAAACTGATGATGACGAGTATTTCTCTGAGCACAATGAAACTCCTGCTAAATGGAAGAGTAGCTATTGCGTTTTTGAGACAAAAGGCATTAACCGATACTGGTGCTACAATGGACGAAGCTGAGGGTATTGTAGAGACCTTGCGAAGCATTAGCGGAGTTGAGGTGGCAATATTTCTTAAAGAAACGGAAAAAGGAATGATTAAGGTCAGCATGCGCGCAAAAAAAGACTTTGACGTTGCTAAATTTTCCGCAAAATTCGGCGGAGGCGGACATGTGAAAGCAGCTGGATTTACAATGAATGAGCCGATAGAAAAGTGTGCTGACATTATTTCAGAAGAAATTATTTTAGACATGACCCTGGAGCAAAAATGATAAGCAAAGGGATAATAAATCTGAATAAACCGGCAAATATGACTTCTCATGATTGTGTGAATGTATTAAGACGATTGACGGGAGTTAAAAGGATTGGTCACACAGGAACCCTGGATCCAATGGCAACAGGTGTTTTGCCTTTGTGTATCGGACCTTCTGCCAGAATTGCAGAATATCTGGAGATGGATTTCAAGAAATACAGATGCACTTTGGTGTTTGGACTTGAAACAGACACTCAGGATATTTGGGGTAAAACCATTTCTGATGAGAGGGAAGAACTGAAAATTAGACAAAAAAACGATGCATTGATCACTGAAGAAAAGATAAACAATATTGTGAAGGATTTCGATGGCGTAATTACTCAAATCCCTCCCAAATATTCAGCTTTAAAGGTTAATGGAAAGAAGCTTTATGAGTATGCCAGGGCGGGTGAAGAGGTTGAAATCAAAGCAAGACAGGTCTACATAAAAGATTTTACAGTAAACAACATTGATTTGGAGCAAATGACACTTGGTTTTGATGTGACTTGTTCAAAAGGCACTTATATTCGAACAGTTTGTGTGGATATTGGGCATAAATTAGGTGTTGCAGCAGCCATGTCCAGTTTAATCAGACTGGAAAGTGGAGCGTTTACCGTTGAAAATGCAGTGACAATGGAGAATTTAATGTCAATCAGAATATCTGAAGACGTGAGAGATCCTGATACAGGCAGGTATATCGAATATGGAAGAGCAGATGAAGAAAAACTGAAGCAGCTTTTAATCCCCACAGATTTTCCCTTGATTTATTTTGGGGAATTCATTATTCTAGAAGACAGAGCTTCTTGGTTTGTTACGGGTGGCCACATTGCAGTCAGCGAAGGCACAATAATCAGTGAACCAATTTATAAAACAGAAGAGCCGCCCTTTAAAATTCGGGAGGAATACAAAAAAGCATATAAAATGTACACCGTTAAGGAGTCAAAAAAAATATTTCTGGGGGTTGCATTCTACAATACAACATATAACAAGTTAGTAGCAGATAAAATATTTTTAAGGGGGCTGGAGGATGCTGATTTTTAACAGTTTAGATGAGATTAAAAACATAAAGCCTTCTGTTATAGCATTTGGGAATTTTGACGGCATTCATTTGGGACATCAGGAGATTATAAAGAAATCAGTTAAAAGTGCTGATGTTTCAAATTTGAAAAGCAGTGTATTTACCTTTTCAAATCACCCCAAGAATTTAATAAAGGGTGGAATGACAGTTAAAAACATTCTTTATCCGGAAGAAAAAGCAGAAATTATTGAGAGCCTGGGGATAGATTATTTATTTAATATCCCTTTTGATAAAACAATAATGAATATGGATCCAATGATTTTTATCGATGATTTACTGGTGGACAAACTAAGAATGAAAGAGGCATATTGCGGATTTAACTTTAGATTTGGACATAAAGGCAAGGGGACACCTCAATCTCTTTTGAAGGAGGGTGAAAGATGCGGCTTTGGGCTTCATGTACTCCAGCCATATAAAGTAGATGGGAATATAGTCAGCAGTTCTCTGATCAGGAACCTGATTGCTGAAGGAAAAGTTGATCAATGCCATAAATATCTTGGCAGATATTATTCTATCGGTGGTGAAGTGCAAATCGGCAATAAAATCGGCAGGACAATCGGGTTTCCAACGTCAAATATAATCGTTGATGAAACGATGGTAACGCCTTCGAATGGTGTATATGTAACCATTTGCATATATAATGGCACAAGGTATCCTAGTATTACAAATGCTGGTGTAAAACCGACAATTGGGGAATACGCTAAGAATGTGGAGACACATATTTTTCATTTTGATAAAGAATTATACGGAAAAAATATCAAAGTGGAGTTTTTGCAAAAAATAAGAGATGAGATAAAATTTAATGATGTGGAGACTTTAAAAGAGCAAATAAGAAAAGATTGTCTCTTTGCAAAAGAATATCATATTCAACATGGTTTGCTGTAAAAAAACTGGACAAAACCATATGATTTGTGATATCATAAGTTGTTAAATAAAGAATACCTATAGCTGAGTTTTTTGACACTCCGACATGGACACGGCATAAGGTGAATGTAGAAAAGGAGATATAAATGATTACACAGGAAAAGAAAACCGAAATTATTAAGAAGTTTCAGACAAAAGAAGGAGATACTGGTTCTCCGGAAGTTCAGGTAGCTATTCTGACTTTTAGAGTCAATGATTTAAATGAACATTTAAAGATTCA
>JAENWI010000222.1 GCA_016650115.1 Peptostreptococcaceae bacterium
CGGCTTGGCTCCCACCAACACCTTGGGATGCGGCTCCTGGGGACACAATAGCATATCGGAGAACCTTGATTATAAGCATTTGATTAATGTCTCAAGAATTGCCTACTTTATGCCTGACAATCCTATCCCTAGCGATGAAGATCTTTGGGGAAGCCCATTATAAGCATCCTATAATGGGCTTACTTTTTCCAGGAGCTTTTCAAATCGACTATTTTGTTAAATACCTTTTCGTCTTTTGTATTAAGTATTTCATCCCCAATATAATAACCGTGTCTAAAGAACTGGAATTTTTCGCCAGACGCCGCATCTTTTATTGATGGCTCCCCATACGCCTTCAATATCTTAAGAGAGTCAGGGTTAATAATATTTTCGCCGTCTTCATTCTCAATCATTAAATATCCATAAGCCTTGATTGTTATTTCGACAGCTGACTTCGCTTCCACCCAATGAATTGTCCCCTTTACCTTACGGGCTTCAAATCCGCTTCCACTTTTTGTTTCTGGATCATAAGTGCATAGAAGTTCTTTAATCGACCCATCTTCATTTTTTATAACCTCATTGCATTTAATAAAGTAGGCTCCCTTTAAACGGACTTCATTCCCCGGAAACAATCTAAAATATTTTTTCTGAGGGAACTCCTGGAAATCCTCTCCATCAACATAAAGTTCTTTGCTGAATGGTATCATTCTAGTTCCCATTTCTGGCACTTCTTTATTGTTTTCAATTTCCATTTCTTCAAGTTTGTCCTCAGGATAGTTGGTAATGATAACCTTAACCGGGTTTTCAACCACATTTCTGCTTTCCACTTTTGCCTTCAGATCTTCTCTGATACAATGTTCCAGAAGGGCGATATCCACCATACTGTTTGCTTTCGAAACACCAATTCTGTCGCAAAAATCTCTGATTGACTCTGGGGTGTAACCCCTTCTTCTTAGCCCTGCTATCGTTGGCATACGAGGGTCATCCCAGCCCTCAACCTGGTTATTATCAACCAGGCCCTTCAAATGTCTTTTGCTCATTATAGTATTGGTTAAGTTTAACCTTGCAAATTCTATCTGCTGCGGAGGGGTTGGCCATTCCAATTCGGAAAGCACCCAGTCATATAATGGCCTGTGGTCCGCAAACTCAAGGGTGCAAATCGAATGAGTTATCCCTTCAATTGCATCTTCAATTGGATGAGCATAATCATACATCGGATATATGCACCAGTCATCTCCAGTATTGTGGTGAGTCTGATGTGCGATTCTATATAGAATAGGGTCTCTTAAATTAATATTTGGAGAAGACATATCTATTTTTGCTCGTAATACCATTTCCCCATCAGCATGCAACCCATTGCGCATTTCATCAAAAAGCTTCAGATTTTCGTCTATACTTCTATTTCTTGAAGGGCTATCTTTTCCTGGCTCAGTAAGTGTCCCCCGATATTCCTTCATTTCCCCAGCGGTCAATTCGCAAACATAGGCTTTGCCCTTCTTTATTAATTCCATGGCACACTGATACATTTTTTCAAAATAATCAGATGCAAAAAGGCGCTCCGTCCAGTTAAATCCAAGCCACTTCACGTCGGCTTCGATTGAATCAACATATTCAATATCTTCTTTTCCAGGATTTGTATCATCATACCTTAAGTTGCATTTGCCATTATATTTTCCCGCTGTTGAAAAATTTAAACAGATAGACTTTGCATGTCCTATATGTAAATATCCGTTTGGTTCTGGCGGGAATCTGGTATAAACCTTGTCACCATATTTCCCAGTTTCAAGATCTTTATCAATAATATTGTGGATGAAGTTAGATGATATCTGTGTTTCATTCTTTTCTATTTCACTCATTCGTATTTCCTCCTAAGAAAGTTTAAAAAATAATTATATCATATTTAAAGAATTTCTGTATATCATGCGTACCCCCGCAATCAATGAATCAGATTCCCTTCCTATAAAAAACCAAAATGCTTAAATATTACAATCCAGATAAAAATAGTCACAACAGCAAAAGCAGAGGTATAAACAACGATTTGCCCTGCAAGCAGATCATCGCCTTCCATTTGCTGTGCCATTGCAAAAGAAGCAACAGCAGTCGGGGCACCAAGAGTTGCCAGGATAGTCCCCAGTTCCCCCTGATTGAACCCAAGGAGTATTGCAATTGGCAAAGCTACCGCTGGAACCAATAATAATTTAAACACAACAGCTGCAAGAATTTCTTTTTCATAACCCTTTGCCGACGCAAAACTAAAACTGCCTCCTAAAAGAATCAGTGCAAGAGGCGAAGCCACCTTTGCCAAATCCAGTAAAGGAGTCATGATTACCTGATGAATCGGGATATCAAAAATTAAAAAAATGAGTGCTGCTACAACTGAAATAATCATAGGGTTTTTAAATATCCCAATTAGGACGTTCCGTATTTCCGGTTTCCCTTCTCTAAATGTCTCTAATGATATGACTGAAATAATATTATACAAGGGAGCTACGATGGCAATGACCAAAGCCGCCAGTCCCAGATATTTTTCTCCAACGAGAAGTGCCACTATTGGAAACCCAAAATAAACAACATTTCCCCTTACCATGGCCTGAATAAGGACTCCCGTTCGCTCTCTCTTTTTTTCAAAACAGGGGACTAAAAAAAATGCAGCCATAAAACTCGTCAATGTCACAATTGTTATAAAGGCAATAAGTTTCACATTAAAAAGTTCATCTATATTCATATTATATATGCTTACAAATAACATGGCCGGCAGAAATACTCTGAAAAGCAAATTATTAATTGGTCTTATTATTATATCATTTAAAATTCCAAATTTTCTTGC
>JAENWI010000282.1 GCA_016650115.1 Peptostreptococcaceae bacterium
ATTGCAATGGCAAGATATTTGGAAGGAGGATTATAAAGTGATAATAATTGGTTATATATTTTTAACAATTGGGGCTGCATTTCTTTTCCTTGGCGGGCTTGGAATATTAAGAATGCCTGATGTCTTGAACCAGTCGCAAGCTGGAACTAAAGCATCAACACTTGGGATTGTGGCTTTTCTTATTGGTCTGATATTTTTTCACCCTGACTGGGGATTTAAGCTTATGATCATTTCAGTATTTTTCCTGGCAACGGCGCCAATAGCTTCACACAAGATTACAAGGGCAGCCTTATTGCGAAATAAAGAAAATTTCATTCTTTCGGAAAATGCATTCGCAGACCATTTAAAGGAAGAAGAGCAGGAGGGGGATCAAAACGATGATGATATTATTAGCTAGCATACTTGCTGTTATAATGGTAGCCGCAGCTATTTGGGTTTTGATAACGCCAAATATCTTAAATGCTATTATTGTATTTGCTGTTGTGTCTTTAGTTGCATCAGTATTATTCATATTTATGCATGCGCCAGATGTAGCTATTACAGAAGCATCTATTGGCGCCGGAATAACTTCGGCACTCTTTATTCTGGCATATAAGAGGATTTCTGAGTAAAAGTAAATAATGGAGGATTGTAGGTTGAAAAAAGATAAAACGATATTAATGAATATTTTAGCAATTGCTTTTCTTGCGTTGCTTGCATATTTTATTTATACAGTTACAATAAGCAATGATATTGGAATTAATCTTATGGATGACAATGTAGTTGCAGATAGAGTTGCAGACAGATATTTAAATAAAAACGTTCTTGATGAAAACAGTATATACGAATGGGGCGGCAAGGCTGAAGACAGCGCTGCAAATATTGTGACGGCTGTATTGGCTGATTATAGATTATTTGATACAGCACTTGAAGTAATAGTACTTTTTGTGACAGTCATGGGATTTGGTTTGGTGCTTCCTGACGAAAAAAGAAAAATAAAAGAGTCGACTCAACTTTTATATAATTGGTTACCTATTCTGATGACATTTATGCTCCTTGTAGGCGGATATATGTTTATTAATGGGCATCTTTCACCCGGTGGGGGTTTCCCTGCAGGAGCAATTATTAGCACAGCAATTCTCGTTGGTGTTTTAGCCGGCAGGCAAACGGTATCTTCTCATACTTTGAAAGTGATTGAGGCAGTTGCCGGTATTTCGATATTTTCATTGGCAACAATGGGCTTCATATTAAAAGGATCTTTTTTTGTCAACTTCCTTGAAGGTGGAAACATTGGAGACATGTTTTCAGCGGGATTGATACCGATTTTTTACACTTTAATTGCATTTAAAGTATCTGCTGAACTTTCGGGTGTTTATCTTGAATTCTACAAAGGAGGAGAAGAACATGACCATGCTTAATATTTTTCTGTTATCATCGACTTCCCTGATCTTTATAGGTTTGTATGGTGTTCTTACAAGAAAAAATCTAGTGAAAATATTACTGAGTTTGAATATTATTGAAACAGGCATTAATTTACTTTTAGTCGCATTTGGATATGTAAAAGATGGTGAAGTTGCTATTTTAAGGTCTTCAGACAGTATCAAACACATTGCAAATATGGTGGACCCTGTTCCGCAGGCGCTGGTACTGACCTCAATCGTCATTGGTTTGGGAACGACGGCTTTTGCACTTGGCTTAATAATTAGATATTATAAAACGCATGGTACTCTTTCAATTGATGCCAGTGACGAAGAGGAGGTCATGCAGAATGAATAGTTCATTATTTTTGATAATAATACCTCTTATGGGAGCATTTATTGCACTATTTGCAAAACAAGCAAATAGAATTATGGCAATGTTAATCACTATTTTTATGGAGATATTTTCAATAATTATTTATGTAAGTGGAAAACTTCCTGCATCAGTGGAAATTGGTGGATGGCAGGCACCATATGGTATCAACTTTGTTTTGACACCTCTTTCGGTAGGTTTTATCATATTGATAAATTTGGCGGCTATTATATCTATTCTTATTATAAGAGGTGAAAAAAGTTATCAGTTTTACTCGACGTATCTTGTTTTGCTGGCAGCCGCCAATGGTATTGTATTGACTGGAGATATTTTTAATTTTTATATATTCAGTGAATTGACCGCATTC
>JAENWI010000495.1 GCA_016650115.1 Peptostreptococcaceae bacterium
AGAAAAAGTATTGGAAATGATAAAAAAAGAAATGGGTGAAGTTCCAAAACCGATTGAAAACCTAGCGTCTTTAGATGTGAATATATTGATGGGACATCTAGAAGCAAAAAAAAATGCATATGCTGGTGAAAATTTAGATAAGAAAACAAAGTCGTTGATAGCTCTAGCAGTAGGAATCACACTTGATTCTCAAGCATGTATTATGAACAATGTGAAAGCTGCTAAAAACAACGGAGCTTCTACCGAAGAAATTATGGAAACATATTCTGTAGCAAAATTTTCTAAATCTGCCTCAGCTATTTCAGGATTTGCAGCAGCAATGGATTGGCTTGTAATGAATCAAGGCGAGCAAAATGACTGAAAATAATAATGAACACCTACATGAACATAGTCATTCGGAAAATGGACATACCCATGATGTATCAACAATGTCTGGCAAGAAGATATTCTGGGTAACTGTTCTAAATGCAGCAATTACTGTTACAGAAATCGTAGGCGGAATATTTTCAGGGAGCTTGGCATTGCTGTCTGATGCAGTACATAATTTAAGTGATACAGTGGCAATAGCATTGTCGTATTTTGCCTTTAGAATTGGTCAAAAACCCAAGAGTGCAAAGAAAACATTTGGCTATAAAAGGGCTGAGATTCTTTCAGCTTTCATTAATTCAGGAGTATTGATTGGAATATCAATTGTACTTATTTTTGAAGCTTTCAAAAGATGGCAATCGCCTGAAAGCATAAATGGAAATTTGATGATAATTGTGGCAATGGTTGGACTTATTGCAAATCTTGCATCTGTATTTTTGCTCGAGAAAGATTCACATAGCAGTTTGAATATTAAAGCAAGTTATCTTCATCTTCTTGGTGATACTGTATCTTCAGTTGGAGTATTATTAGGAGGAATAGCGATTAAGGTTTGGGCAGTCGTATGGGTTGATCCATTAATAACAATATTTATATCCATATATATTTCATATGAGACATGGAAGGTGCTAAAAAAGACTATTAATATATTAATGCAGTCAGCAGCGGATTTGGATTATGATGAAATAAAGAGAGATGTTGAAAAAATTGAAAAAGTAAGAAACATTCATCATGTTCATTCTTGGATGACAAATGAAAAAACAATATATTTTGAAGCACAT
>JAENWI010000204.1 GCA_016650115.1 Peptostreptococcaceae bacterium
GTCTACATGCTTTTGGAATTCTTTCGAACCCATTTTGAGATTATAGTCGTAAACAGCATATCCCATGCTGAATGATATTTTATATTTCTTTTCACCCGATTTATTATATTTTTCTGTGCGTTTCTTGATTCTGCTGACGATATATTCCAGGTCATTTTGGTTTGATGTGTCCAGCACAATAAAAAATTCATCTCCACCAAACCTGGCAATAAAGTCATTTGACCTGAGGCAATCGCTTAAAAGCTTTGCAGCAATTTGCAGCGCTTTATCTCCTTCATTATGCCCAAAATTATCATTAATCTTTTTGAATCCATCAAGATCTATTATTATAGAGGAAAAAGTCTTATACCTGGCAATAGAATTAATCTTCCTTTCCAGATATCCTTCAAGACTTTTTCGATTGTTAATTCCAGTCAAATAATCGGTCGACATACTTTGATTCTGTATATTCAAAAATACGATTAACAGAGATATTACAACGCTATTCAGCATTAGTGATATTCCATAGAACCTTATCTGCAGCAAAATGCTTAAAATGGGAGTGAAGGCAAAGAATAAAAACGAATAGTAATATCTCTTTTCGAATTTTTTATTATTGGCAATTATAAATGCAAAGGTTATAAGAAGCAAAATTAGAGTTATTAAAACTGGTATGAAAAAAAAAGGGCCTCTATGATAAATGTTGCTTTGATCAATGTAATAATAATTACCAAAGAATTGAGATAATATGGTGAAAAACAGATTCAACAGGTTTAGTGCAATTAATGGTGTAAATAATTTTCGGGTTTTTTCTTCTTTGGTGAAAATTTGGCAATGGACATAAATCAAGAATAGTGATGGCAAAACCAGGTTTAGTCCGAAAACGAAAAAATTACCCAATTGATTTAACAGAGAATAGAGCACATTTACCCGTCCGTCAAATCTGCTGAATACATCAAATACCAGAAGAAACATTGTTGACTTTAACATAAGCAAATAAACTCTGTTTTGCAGCGATTCCTTATTTTCATTTTTCCTGCAATGCAAAATAATAACTAATAAAATAATGATTGAATATAAATTTACAATCAAATTATTTTCTAAACTCATCAATTTCTCCTTGTATCGTTTCTCTTGGTTTCATAATTTTTTCAAAAACATCATAACATTTTTTTTGAAATTGTGAAGCAGAAAAATACAGCCAGGCTGGCCCTGACTGCGTAAGTTTAATGTTGCCATTTTTTACCATTTGCCTTTGCTAACATGACCTGCAATTTCAGCCTTACTTCTTTGTTTAATTACCCAGGCATCATCTTTTGCCTGAATAAGCAATGCAACACAAGGAGGATCAAGATTTATATCAATGCCTTCTTTTGCCAGGTTCTTAATTTTCATTGCCAACTCTATGATTTCCATATGAATATCATTGGTACGGTCTGAATTGTAAATTTTCTTTGCATCTTCTTCAGACAATGCCTCAAATTTTTCTTTAGGAGATCCACACTTTGGGCATTTTTCAGGGGCTTCACTTCCATCATGCATAAAACCGCATACAGAACATTTCCATAACATAATTTCCATCTCCTTTCAAACCCGGGAAATAAATTTCAAATATATCTCTTTTAGCTAAATTGATTTGTTGGCTCATTCTAACAATAACCCCGTCTCTTGTCAACCAATAAGCGATTCAGTAATGTCGTTAACCTTAACTTATATTCAGGTGAAATCTAAATGCCGAGGCCTTTGCAAAGATTACATACAAAATCCTGTACATTAGTTACGATCCCTTTTGCACCTAAACTGCCTCTGTCACCAAGTTTATTTACAGCAAACTCAGTCGTATCAACAGTATAAAAGTAAATTTCCCGAATGTCCCCATTTGGAAGCACTCTGTAGGTTGGCGTCATATTACCGGCAGCTATGGTATGTAATGTTGTTGCCATCCCAATTACTGTAGTTGCTTTACGAAGGTGGGCTCTCATCGCATCCTGACCGTCATACGTATGCTCATGCACTTCTGGCAGAGGCCCATCATCTCGGATAGATCCATTCAAAACATAAGGCACCTGACATTTTGTGCAGCTGTACATGATTCCATCTTTTATATTTTCTTCTTCAATAAATTTTTCAATTGACCCATGTAAATTGACTTTATTAATTGTATCAATATGGTTGTAATGGCCATTGAAATGCGACCGTTGTGTATAAAGATCCTGTCCAAGAGCCGTTCCAAGAAATCCCGCTTCCAAATCATGCGTTGCAAGGGCATTTCCGGCTAAAAGAGCATGTACATAACCATTTTCAACTAATTTTGAAAACGCTTTTCTTGCTTTGTTATCAAAGGTACAGGCTGGTCCGAGAACCCATACTATGTATCCTTCTTCTTTTTCATGTTTCAGCAACTCATTTAAAAAATCATAATCACAGGAGAATCCAGTTTCTCTACTTCTTCCCTGTCTGAAAGAAAAAACTTCCTCTCTGTTTTCTTCCTCGGATTTAAAACAATTTGAGTGAATATATATTCCATCCTCGCAATTCTCTGTTCGACCCATTACAACAGCATCTCCACAGTTTATATTCCTAAATTCCCTTACATATATTTTCCCGTCCTCATATATTGCAACACAGTCCATCCTTGTATCTTCAGCAAGAAGCCATGTATCATTAATCTTAAAATACTCGGGGAAAATAGAAGTTGCATGGTAACCCTGCGGCGCCGCCATATCCTTTGGAGCTGGCATAATAACTGCATTTGGTGCGTCAATAAATTTATCTGCTGCAAAATTTGGGGTGATATATTCTTTTAATTTAAATGTCATAATAATTTCCTACTTCCTGTGAATAATAATTTCCATAATCTCAAAATTATATCATAAAAGCCTTTTTATTCCAATATAAGATTGATTTTATCAAACGCAAAATACATATCCAAAATATTTTGCGA
>JAENWI010000458.1 GCA_016650115.1 Peptostreptococcaceae bacterium
AATAGGCGGCGTACTATTTAATTATTTAGATGAAAAAAATCAAACATTTATAAATAGTTACTTCGTTCATTTTTGTGCCGATGTTGGCATAGTAATAGTTGGTGCAATAATATTTTTGTAATGAAACTTGAAATATCTCAGCTAAAATGTTCAAGTTTTTAATATTTTATATATTTCACGATAATTTTCAGAAAAAGCATTGCATTCATTCCTCCAATTTCAACTGTATATCTAAAATCCTCAATTAACTGTGAAAATTACAGCGATTCCAATCTTTTTAAATTAATTCGAATTCACTTTAGTAAATACTTCATTTTTTACTTCAAAATTTTTGAATATCTTTTTCAATTGAAGAGAGGAATAGTACAGCAAAATTAGGATGGAATAAGAGATAACATGTTTAAAATGGGGATAATTAACCCTATGTAGGTCCATAATATTACAATAATAAATTATCGTTTTACGTTAATTATTTTATGTTTTAAATGAATTATCATCATATCTTGTTACTGTTATAGGTTGCAGGGCGGCTCTTCATAAGGAAAGCAAACAGACCTGCAATCATAGGCAACATAAAGAGAACGGAAAGGGCTGATGTCAGTCCCCAAATGTCAGCGATGCGTCCGATAAATATCACGGCAATTCCACCTAATCCTCCAGCAAACCCCATTGTTAATCCGGCTGCCAATGCTTTATTTTCAGGGATAGCTTCTTGAGCTGCAACAACCGTGACCGAAAAACTGGATAATAAAGAAGCTCCTCCTAAGGCCAGGAAAATCGTGCTTATTGCACCTTGTGTGAAAAGAAATGCGACGAAAAAAGGAGTTGCCAACATGAGAGAACCTGCGATTAATCGTTTTCTTCCAAATTTATCCGAAATTAATCCACCCAATATGCCACCTGCCGCCCCCGCAGCCAGCATGATTGCAACCAAATGACCAGCGGCTATATTTGACAAACTTTCCGATTTAAAATACAAAGGAAGCACGGTAAGCATCCCTGTATAGGCTAATGATCTGATTGCAATAACTCCCACAATAGCAGAAAGCTCATGGGATGCTAGTTTAAGAGATTTTAATACTACTGAAAAAGCCGGAGCAGTTCCAATCAAGCTTTCATTACGTGGTGCAAAGAAATACAAAAGTAGAGCCACAAGAATTCCAGGTATTACTGTAACAATCGTGGCATGTAAGCCATACGTTTGAAATAAAGGGACTAAAAGAAGCGGGCTGAGAGCAAACCCCATATTCCCA
>JAENWI010000407.1 GCA_016650115.1 Peptostreptococcaceae bacterium
AAAAAATAATTGATAAAAAAGAAAAATTCGGCTATAATGTGGTTAACTATCATTTTGGACGAAGGAGGAAACCTGATGAGTTATATAAATAGAGCAATGGAAGCTACTTTTAAGAGACTGTCGGGACAATTTCCAGCAATTCTTGTTATTGGACCCAGGCAGGTTGGGAAAACAACAATGCTCGAGAAACTGATGCAAGAAGAAAATATCGGACGTGAATATGTTACGCTTGATGATTTAACAGAAAGAGAAATGGCAAAAAATGATCCAAAAATGTTTTTGCAGGTACATAAGCCGCCTATATTTATTGACGAAGTACAGTATGCTCCAGAGCTATTTCCGTATATTAAAATTCATATTGACAATACACACAACCCTGGAGACTTCTGGTTAACTGGATCACAGGTTTTCAAACTCATGAATGGTGTGCAGGAATCTCTTGCCGGAAGGGTTTGTTTGCTGAGCATGTCATCCATGTCGCAGGCTGAAATAAACGGTGTAGAAACAAAACCATTCGAATTAAATTTTGATAAACTTTTAAGTAGGGCAAAGGGAATTAAATCAATCGATACGCCATTACTTTATGAACGAATTTTTAATGGTGGAATGCCAGCACTTGCAGGAGGTACATATACGGATCGCAGAGCAGTGTACAGTAGCTACATCAGCACCTATATTGATCGTGATGTGAGAGAATTGTCCGGGAGCATAAACTCTTTAAAATTTATGAATTTTATAACTGGAGCGGCAGCGCTTGCCGGACAGATGGTAAACTATAAAACAATTGCTGATTTAGCCGGAATTGATCAGGTGACGGCAAAGAATTGGCTGCATATTTTGGAAACATTGGGTATTATATTCTACTTGCATCCATTTTCCAATAATGTTCTGAAACGAACTATTACGAAGCCAAAGCTTTATTTCTATGATACGGGACTAGTTGCGCATCTGACTAAATGGAGCGACAGTGAAACTTTGATGAACGGAGCAATGAGTGGTGCTATACTTGAGAATTTTGTAGTATCAGAAATTGCAAAGAGTTATAACAATTGTGGGCAGGAGCCTTATATGTATTATTATCGCGATAAGGACACAAAAGAAATTGACCTTATTCTTGAAGGGGATGGCAAACTTTATCCGATTGAAATAAAGAAAACTGCTATGCCAGGATCTCAGTTGACAAGAGTGTTTTGTGTAATCGATAAGTCGCCGCTAGTTAGAGGGACTGGTGCAGTTCTCTGCACCAGTGATAAGTTATCAGCATTTGACAGCAATAATCTAATAGTACCAATTTGGATGATTTGATAATCAAGGTAGACAGGGAGTAATAATGGGGAAAATTGAATTACAGAAAAGTGAAGTACACTCATATTTGACAGCACCGAATGTAGTAAGATACCGGGCAAT
>JAENWI010000290.1 GCA_016650115.1 Peptostreptococcaceae bacterium
AAGTGCTGAGGTTGATTTTATTATCCAACGGGATGGCAAGATTATACCGATAGAGGTTAAATCCGCTGACAATACTAAGGCGAAAAGTTTGAAAATTTATATGGATATTAATAAACCGGAATATGCAATAAAACTATCTGCTAAAAACTTTGGGTTTGAGGACAGGAAAAAAACGGTTCCTCTTTACGCGGCTTTTTGTATCAGCTAGGGCATGGTGGCGCACTTAGGGCGGGGAAGGCAGGTAGGGGAAGGGATTTAGGGATTCGACAAAACGACAGGTGCGTCTAAAAGTAGGAAGAATGGGGCAGGAAAAAATGAGATTATTACTTGTCAAAAGAACAAATGTTCGATATAATATTAAGTAAGGAAAGCATTCAGAAGAAACTAATGGACGAATTGGGTAGTGGCGAAAAATTAAAATATTTATTGGAGGTACACTATGGACAAGGAGACTGCAATTAAACTATTTGAAGACAAAAGAGTTCGTGTATTATGGGATGAAGAACGAGAAAAATGGTTTTTTTCGATTGTTGATGTTGTGGGCGTATTAAGTGATAGTATTGATGCAAGCGCATACTGGCGAAAATTAAAACAACGATTGAAAGCAGAAGGAAACGAAACCGTGACAAATTGTCACGGTTTGAAAATGAAAGCAGAAGATGGGAAAATGCGATTGACGGACGTTGCGGATACCGAAGAAATTTTAAGGCTCATTCAATCGATTCCATCACCAAAGGCCGAACCTTTTAAAATGTGGCTTGCGAAGGTTGGCAGTGAAAGAATAAATGAAACTGCCGATCCAGAGATTGCTATAGAACGTGCCTTGGAAACATATCTAAGGAAAGGCTATTCAAAGGAATGGATTGACCAAAGATTAAAAACAATAGAAGTTAGAAAAGAGCTGACGGATGAATGGGATAGCCGAGGCGTGCAAAAGGGTTTTGAATATGCAATATTGACCGATGAGATTACAAAAGCATGGGCTGGATTAAGTATTAAGGAATATAAAAACCTCAAAGGTTTGAAAAAAGAAAATTTACGAGACAATATGACCAACCTGGAGTTGGTGTTAAATATGCTTGCCGAAGCATCAACAACTGAAATTTCCAAGGAAAAGCAGCCTGATACGTTCGAAGAAAATAAAACAGTGGCTCGGCAGGGTGGACTGGTAGCTAATGCAGCTAAAAAACAACTGGAAGAGACTACGGATAAAAAAGTTGTAACTGGGAAGAATGATAAGGAAATTAAAAAGATCAAATAGTATGATTAGATTCAGAAGCAATGTTAAATCATATAAAAGAACAAATGTTCGATATAATGTTTGGTAAGGAAATATTTATTGTGATTAATAACTGAACCACGTAAGTGGATAGAAAATAGGAATGCAAAGTGGAGGGGATAAAACTTATGGCGAAGAAAAAAAATAATGAAATTAACATCCGTTCGAGTGCAGCAGAATATCTAACATTCATTGCAGCAACAGGCGATGATCCCCAAAGCTTTGAAATGCGTTATGAGGAAGAAAATGTCTGGCTTACACAGAAAATGCTTGCAACACTTTATGACGTGGAGATACCAACAATTAATGAACATATTGCGAAAGTATTTTCAGATCAGGAGCTTGAATCGGAAGCAACTATTAGGAATTTCCGAATAGTTCAAACCGAAGGTTCACGTCAGGTCAATCGTGAAGTAAAACATTACAATCTGCAAATGATTATTTCCGTGGGATTCAAAGTGAACAATGAACGCGCAGTACAATTCCGCAAATGGGCGAATCAGATTGTAAAGGATTATACGATCAAAGGTTTTGCAATGGATGATGAACGCTTGAAAAACGGTGGCACTATACTGACCGAGCAGTATTTTGAAGAGCAGCTCCAACGTGTCCGTGAAATTCGCCTGAGTGAACGGAAGTTTTATCAAAAAATTACTGATATTTATGCGACTGCCATTGATTACGATGTAAATGCAGGTGCCACAAAGCGGTTTTTTGCGACTGTACAAAACAAGCTTCATTGGGCGATTCATGGGCAGACTGCTTCAGAAGCA
>JAENWI010000317.1 GCA_016650115.1 Peptostreptococcaceae bacterium
TACAACTGATACTGAACTCAAAGACATGGCAGCAGCAGCGAATATCGGATTCAACAGTGGCCCCCCAAATAAATGAAGCAGTCCAGCCGCAATCGGTATTCCAATAACATTATAACCAAATGCCCAGAACAAATTTTGTTTGATATTTCTAATAGTACTCTTACTTAGTTGTATAGCTGTTGGGACATCCATCAGATCACTTCTCATCAAAACGATATCCGCGGATTCCATGGCGACGTCAGTACCAGAACCGATGGCAATACCAATGTCTGCTTGAGCTAGTGCAGGCGCATCATTAATTCCATCTCCTACCATTGCCACCTTCTTACCCTCTGCCTGGAGTTTTTTTACTTCATTTGACTTATCCTGTGGCAAAACCTCAGCAAGAATATGAGTTATACCTACTTGCTGTGCTATGGCGTCTGCAGTTTTTCTGTTGTCTCCGGTTATCATTGCCACATCAATTCCCATTGCCTGAAGCTTTTCAATTGCATTTCTGCTGTTTTCCTTTACTACATCTGCAACTGCTATGATGCCGGATAATTTTTGATCCATTGCAATATACATAGGTGTCTTGCCTTGAGAGGCAAAACTATCTGATTGATTTTCAAATTCCTGTAATGAAATTTTTCTTTCATCCATCAATTTTTTGTTCCCTAGTAAAATCTTAATACCGTTTATTTCGACTTCTATTCCATATCCGGGTATTGCTTCAAATTGGTCAACTTTTAAGAATTCAATGCCTTTTTTTTCTGCATTCTTTACGATTGCTTCGCCTAAAGGATGTTCAGAACCCTTCTCTGCAGATGCAGCAATTTGAATCAGATAATTTTCATCAATACTGTTTATAGTTATAATATCTGTAACTTCAGGTTTCCCCTCAGTAATGGTACCTGTTTTATCAAAAATAATGGTATCGATTTTATGTGTTGATTCAAGTGCTTCGCCACCCTTTATCAGAATACCATACTCCGCACCTTTTCCAGTACCAACCATAATTGCAGTTGGAGTAGCAAGACCTAGTGCACATGGACAGGCTATAACCAAAACAGCAATGAATACTGTCAGCGAGAACAATAAGGACTCACCACTTATAAACCAGGCAAGAAATGCTATAACTGCTATGACAAATACGATCGGAACAAAATATCCGGAAACGATATCAGCCATTTTAGCTATTGGTGCCTTTGAACCTTGAGCGTCTTCAACTAGTTTAACAATTTGAGCAAGTGCTGTATCTCCGCCAACTTTTGTTGCCCGAAATGTTATTGTACCGTTTTTATTTATACTTGCTGCATATACCTGATCTCCTGATTTTTTATCAACCGGCATACTTTCTCCAGTTAGCATAGACTCATCAATAGATGTATTCCCTTCCAGAATCTCTCCATCTACAGGGATTTTTTCTCCCGGTTTCACCAGAATAATATGGCCAATTTCAACTTCCTCAATTGGAACTTCGAATTCTTTTCCATCTTTAATTACAATTGCTGTTTTTGGCGCCAGGCCCATCAGCTTTTTAATTGCTTCAGAAGTTCTACCTTTAGAAACTGCCTCCAGTGATTTTCCTAATAGAATTAAGGTGATGATTACGCCAGCTGTTTCAAAATATAAACCTTCAACAGCATTAAAATTACCCATACTTATCTGATACACAGAGAATAGACTGTAAGATACAGCTGCTGTAGTTCCCATAGCAATCAGAGAGTCCATATTAGGGCTTCTATTAAGGATGGCCTTAAATCCTACAGTGTAAAATCGATAGCCTACAATGATTATCGGTATTGTTAATACAAGCTGTAACATTGCATAATTCAACGGATGTTCCATTGGGCTAACAATTGCAGGAATTGGGAATCCAAGCCA
>JAENWI010000327.1 GCA_016650115.1 Peptostreptococcaceae bacterium
ATGGTCTGTGTTCTTGTAATAATATACTTCGGTATCCTCTCGAATTGATCTTCTCAGTAGTTCTATATATATAACATTTTCCAATCTCCAGCCGTTTTGACCTTCAGCTGTTGCAAATCCTGGATCGACCAAATACGCCTTGGACTTACCTATGCGTTGCTTGCTCTTGAAAGAGAATCGGGAAATCTCAAGGATTAGGTATGCTTGTTTGAGATACGATAGGTATTTTGAAATAGTGGTTATGGATTTGATTCCAAGTTCTTTTGCAATTGCTGGGGTATTGATCTCTTGGCAGTATTGTGTAAGCAACAGATTGGCTAGGTCATGCAAACTTTTTGGATTTCTAATCTGAAATCGCGTGAGAATATCTCTGCTAATGATGGCATTCTTCAATTCCGTTATGTATCGTCCCGGTTGCTTGATATGTTTCAGTTCTGGAAAACCCCCTTGTTCCAGATATTTTAGAAGAGCTTGCTTGATAGCTGCTCTTGCCACAGTAGCTTCGCTCTGTGTGTTGATACCCATTGAGAGGCAATACTCAGAGAAGGACAAAGGAAAAAGCTCAATTGTATTACAACGCCCGGTCAGATGGGTGGCTAATTCACCAGAAAGCAATTTGGCATTGGATCCTGTGATTACTAGATGCATACCTGTCCTTAACAGCCGGTTGACAAACAAATGCCATCCATCAACATTTTGTACTTCATCAAGAAATAAATGTGTGAATTTCCCATACACGATATAGGTAGATTCGAGTACAGAGTTCAAATCATCAACACTCATCATCGACATACGTTCGTCATCGAAATTCACATAGGCAAAAATGACACCTGATTGTTTTAAAACTTTTGTGCAGAGCGAGGATTTACCACTCCTGCGCACACCAATCACGATTTGTGCTAAGGGGCTTTCCAGATCGATGGAATACTCCTGTTCTCTGGGATAGAGGGAATTGATGTCAAGTGATTCGATTTCCTCGCGTTGGTCTGCAAGGATTATACGAAGTGTTTCTGCAGTGATCATATGCTGCCTCTCTTGGAAGTATTATACAGCCTAAATTACAATTTGGCAACATAATGGATTAAATATGATTTTTTAGGGCATTATACTGCATTAAAAAGGAGTATTCCTTGTAATGATTCATGCCAATCCTTTTCATGGTTCATTTTATCACCATTCATCATGTTCTAGCATAGACCTATAACTCTCATCACTGAATATGAGATGATCAAGTACCTTAATTCCTAGTAGATCTCCAGCATCTTTCAATCTCTTTGTTACATTCCTATCATCAGCATTTGGTAAGAGCATTTTACTTGGATGGTTATGTGCAACAATTACAGCAGTAGCTCTTTCTCTTAGGGGGGTACTAAAGACCTCTATCTATGCGTGGTGAATGACACAATAGGATTATTGGTTTTTGGGATTCAATAACCCATTATTCAATTTTGTGTCTCAAGGGATTGCATGAAGGAGGAGAGCTACGTAACTTCAATCAAGCAAGTCTTTTAGAGCTATTCCCATTTTTCTTAAAAAAGAGGGCATGAAGAAAAGGTTAACAAAGGGTTCATCCATCGAGTTTGATGTTGGATCTCATTTTCCTGATTTCCTGAACCTGGTCGAAGCTGGCTTTGTGGCTGACCTGTGCGGAAAGGGATTCCATTAGCTCCTGTGAATCGTGAGCGGACTAAAAATTACTATTTTAGAGCTGTTCCTGTTTTGGCAGACTGAAGGAAATCATCAATCATAAGGTGCAGTCAATGAGATATACCAA
>JAENWI010000158.1 GCA_016650115.1 Peptostreptococcaceae bacterium
AATGTTCAAAGGTAGCTTATATGAAACCAGAAAAGTATCAGCGATTTGCTGAGATTTATGTCGCAAATTCTGATTTTTCAAGTCAGGAATTCTGAAGGAAGATTGCAGGAAAGGGAGTAATTTGCCTATTTGTTGGTTCCATCAGGGGAGGAAATCGTTAGCATAATAGTTAGTGTAGTGGGAACCTCAGTAGCCTGGATAAGATGATAATCCGTTGCCGGACTATAGGGACCCCAAGTATAGGTCAGCCGATATCCGTCAGTGAGCCCTGTACCCGTGTAGTAGCTGCCAATTCCACGGATAAGAAGCTGGTCTATTGCACTTAGGATGATGGGGGGCGAAACCGTTCCACAGTCCCCTGCGCCATTGGCGTTAGTACTCAGCGCTGCCACGAGTGTTAATCTGGTTCCCGGGGGAACTGTTCCGCCGGTTACATAGGCCGTTATCTTGCGATAGGTGCCACCCGGGGTAATAGAGGACACCCTTACAAACATATCCGAATTCGAAACGGCCGCCACAGCAGCCCCTGCTACTAATGTAGATAACGTCAAATTGACTGGAGCATTGTTAGTGGCAATCAGACAATTGTCTGGCACACTAACGGTAATTTCAGCTCCCGCGGTAATTTGGGCAACCGTTTCCCCGGAAAACGAGACCGATATCAAGATAAGTAAAAGAGCAAATTTAGATTTGTTCATCATAAAAAAAATCTTTTGTAAAAGTAGCGAATAAATAATCCTCTTTCAAAAAGCTTCTTGCTAAAATTAGGGTAAATATTGCTGATTTGTCAGGTTAGGAATCCTTACATAAAATAGGCATCAGGCAATTATTTTGAGTTTGTGAGAGTATAAATTACGGCAATCTCAATTTTATCTATGGAAGAATGATCAATATCATAAGGGGGCATCCACTCCCATGAATATATAAGTTGATGGCCTTTTTGAATACCCTTGCCTGTATAGCAGTTTCCGATACCAGTTATAATCTCCCGCGGATATGGTGAGAGTGTGATTTGCCCAACTGGTTTTCCCATTGTACCGGCACCTGCACCTACATCTTCTCCCACATCAAGTTTTATCCGGATTTCTGCAGGCAAAGTTCCGGAACTTATTTGAACGGATATACTGTTTGTCGATTTTCCTTCAACAATGAAAGAATAGTTAATCCATGTTTTATCAAGAGTCGAAGGAGTGATTATTTGTTCTGCACCTTTTCCCGGGATGAAGCTTATATGTTTGTCGGATCCGGCAAAATCAACAAGGGCTATAGTCGGGATAGAAAAGACGATAGGCATTTCAACAGTATTTTTATCCTGAGCATAAATCAAATCTCTCTGAAAGAGACCAAATAATATTAGAATAATACTGCGGGATGATAATTTCATAATATTTAAATAAAGGGAACAATGCCATTCTTTAAGGCAAACTTAATAAGTTGTGCCATATTTTCAAACTCTAATTTATCAAAAATATTTTTTTTATGGGTGCCAACGGTTTTAATGCTAATAAAAAGCCTGTCCGAAATCTCCCGGACAGATGTTCCCTCTGCCAGCAATTTGAGAACTTCAGATTCTCTTTCAGTAAGTTTAGGAAGTTTTACAGCTTCCCTGGAGTTCTGCCCAAGATAATCCTGAATGATAATTTCTGAAACATCGTCACTTATATATTTTTTACCGTTATAAACCTGCATTATGGCTTCCACCAACTGATCAAACTTGCAGCTCTTTAAAAGATATCCGCATGCACCAGCATCAAACATACCTTTTATGTAGGTTTTTTCGTCATATGCCGTTAGTGCAATTGTTTTAATTTCTGGAAATTTCTTGTGTAAAGCCATTGTAGTATCAATTCCGTTCAAACGAGGCATTGAGACGTCCATTAGTACAATATCCGGCCTTGAACTCAGCACCTTATCCAAGACTTCAAGCTCATCCTCGGCCTGTGCGATAATTTCAATATCAGAGGAGTATTTGAAAAGTGTCGCCAATATCTCCCTGAATAAATGGTTGTCATCTGCAATCAGAACTTTTACTATCATAATCATGGGTTTTATCGTAACGAGAAAAAATTTATTGAAAACTATGGCAGCAAAAATAGTCAACTTCGTTAATAATACAACTAACAATTTTGGGAAAATCCAAAATAAAGTCAACTTTACACAGGGATTGAATTCCCAACAGTCAACCAAAATCAGGATAATACAATATCTTGTAATTAAATTTGAATTTGAATAAGTCCTAAGATTCGTACTTTCCCATCAGGTCCAACTGCTTTAATATTTTTGAGGGTAAGAATATCACCACCTTCCAATTTGTCAATATCCGACAACTGTTTAGCATTGAAACGTGAACCATTTACATTTACCGATCCAAATACCGTTAGCAAGGTGAATGAAGTTATACTAAAGTTTGCCTTTATTAATTCGTCTTGTCCGTAGCTGGCAATCAGCGAAACACCGTCCCCTTTCAACAATCGCTTGGATAAGGGAGCATCTTGAACCAATCTTGTTAGACCTCCTCCATCGGTATATCGAAGGTAAGATTTCGGATCGGGTAAGTATTTTACACGGTAGGAACCTCCTCCCATTGGCAGCTCTTTTCCATCAATCTTGGCGTATACTGCGATGTTTATATCTCTATCCTGGTTAGCGCGAATAATATATCTTTGACCAACTTTTTGAACTGTACCGCCAGCCACACGTATAGATACGTTTTCGGCAGCCACACCGGGAACCGAAATACTGAATTTATTATCAATTCCACGATATACAACGTTCAGATCTTCATTTGAAACAGTTGCTGATGGTTCTCCAACAATGTAATCACTTTTGAAAGGATAGCTTCTAATAACTCCATCGTTCCCAACAAGTTTAATTTGACCGGAATAAGTAAATGCTCCGGTTTTTCCGCAACCGACTTTATAAAGACCATTTTGAATAGAAGAAGCACCCACAAAATATTCTGGAGTTTTGGTGGAGTCAACCGCCGAAAGTACGATTTGAGCACTGTATTGGGCCCCACGAATTAAGTAACGAGTATCGGGTACAACCAAAGCAGTAATTTTATTTACACGAAAATCCATAACATCCGTTTGAGCTTTTAAATACTGAACTATTTCAGCCTCCGATGCACGAATATCACTCTGATATTTGGTAAGAATTGTAATAACAGCCGAAACAGGCATCATTTCAAACATAGCTATTTCCCAAGGCTTACCATCCTTAGCTTTACCGGTAGCAAAGATGGATTGATACATTTTTTGCTTTGCAGGATTAGTCGTCGATAAATCAACCAAAAATTTGCAGTAATCTTCAATTTTTTGTTTTAAAATCTTTCCATTACCTCTTGTGATAGCATACTCACTGGGCTTGTCCATATTATCCTTGGCTAATATTTGTTTAACATAAGCGCTATCATTGGCATCTTTATTGTCGGTCATTTTAACAATTTCAACTTTAAATCCCTCAATGTATTCATATAAATCATCAGATTTTTTCTTCACCAAGTTGGCCTTTTCCAACCATTCTCGTACTTTGTCCGGATTTTTATCAAACATATCCTGAAAGTCAGCATACATTGACTTGTTCCGAAGTTCGGATGACTCAATGGTAGTATGCAAACTATTATCCACCATCGTAAAACCATTCAATACTCCACTCGACACATTCAGTGCTAACATAGCTGTTAATACCAAATACATCATACCTATCATTTTTTGTCTGGGCGTTTCGGGACCATTTTTTGCACCACTCATTGGAATTATCTTTAAAAATTTTTAAACGGTTAAATCCTTGAATAATTAACTCAATGCATTTAGCATATTTCCATATATTTGGTTCAAATCTGCAACTTGTTTTGCCAACTTAACAGAGCTCACTTTAAAGCTTTTAGTTTCTTCAGCAGAAAATATTGCTGGTTTTTCAGCAGATCCTATCTAATGCAAATGATTTGTTGTGTTGGGAACAATTGCTTTTTC
>JAENWI010000146.1 GCA_016650115.1 Peptostreptococcaceae bacterium
AAACAAAATTTGTTCTGGGCATTTGGTTATAATGTTATTGGAATACCGATTGCGGCTGGACTGCTTCATTTATTTGGGGGGCCACTGTTGAATCCGATATTCGCTGCTGCTGCCATGTCTTTGAGTTCAGTATCAGTTGTAACTAATGCATTGAGATTAAAAAGATTCAAACCATACAAATAAACAATGAAAGAGATAATTAAATAATAAGTTAATATGTTAAAGTTTAGGAGGAGAAAAAAATGGAAAAAGTAATTATTAATGTTGAAGGCATGTCATGCTCTCATTGTGTAAATGCAGTTACAACGGCTGTAGGAAATCTCGATGGAGTATCCGAGGTACAGGTGAACCTGGAAGCAAAAACAGCCAGCGTTGATTATGATTCAGATAAAATAACTCTGAAAGCCATTAAAGCAGCTATTGAAGAAGAAGGTTACGACGTAGTATGAGGTTAGAGCCAAAAAAGGTGCTTGTCGTTGAAGACGAAGCGAAAATTTCAGAAGTAATTAGATCCTTCCTTGAAAGTAAAGGTTTTGTGGTTTTTGTTGCTGAAAACGGCAGGCAGGCTTTTGGGCTCATCGATAAAGAAAACATATCTATGATAATATTAGATCTTATGCTACCAGATATGTCTGGCGAAGATATCTGTATAAAAATACGAAAAACATCACGGATTCCAGTTATTATGGTAACCGCTAAAGTTGATGAAGTAGACATGCTAAAAGGGCTGGGTATAGGTGCTGACGATTATATGACAAAGCCATTCAGTCTGAAAGAATTATATGCCAGAATCGAAGTTGTTCTAAGAAGATCATCCGACGATTTGTTGCCTTTATATAATAAGAATTCCTTCATGAACGGGGATTTGGAAGTTGATTTTCAATACCATACTATAAAAAAACAGGGAAGGGAAGTCAACCTTACAACCAGTGAATACAAGATTTTGGCTTCAATGATTAAATATCCCAATAAAGTTTTTGCGAGAGAGGAACTTATACGAATAGCATTGGGAGACGAATTTGAGGGTTTTGACCGAGCAATAGACAGCCATATTAAAAACATACGTCAAAAAATTGAAACGGATACGAAAAATCCAGACTATTTAATAACTATACATGGAACAGGATATAAATTTGGAGGATACTAATTTGAAGTTAACTTTAAAAACAAAGTTGTCTTTTACAATTGCTATTGTAGTTATTTTAACAGTAGCGCTAATTAGCCTGCTTTCTAATTTTTTTGTAGGTAACCAATTTAAGAATTATATTAAAGGTCAGCAAGATAAAACAACAAGCCAAATAATTAATAACATTAGTTCACAATATGATGAAACCACCAAGACTTGGAATGTGAATTCTGTTCATACTATTGGAATGAATGCTCTATATGATGGATATATTATTAAAGTTTATGACTTAAATAAACAGTCGGTTTGGGATGCAGAAACAAGTGATATGGACCTTTGTATTGAGACAATCGATACCATATCCAATAGAATGACGGCTGAATTTCCTGATTTCAAAGGTGAGTTCAAATTGAATAATTTTCAAGCTTTTAAAAATAATGAACTTATTGGAACTATTAGTATAGGCTATTATGGACCATATTTTTTAAGCGATGATGATTTTTATTTTTTAGATTCATTAAATCAAATACTGATTGGAACAGGGATATTTTCTCTTATAATTTCTATTATTACAGGTTTTATTTTCGCAAATCAGATGAGCCGTCCAATTATCAATACAATGGGTGCTGCCAAACGGATAGCAGAAGGAGATTATGGCGTCCGAATTAAAGAACAGACGAATACCAAAGAAATAAATGACTTAATTAATTCCATCAACCATCTTGCTGAATCGATTGAAGGACATGAAATGCTACGACGTCGTTTAACAGCAGACATGGCCCACGAACTTCGTACTCCTCTCACATCTGTTCAAACTCACATAGAAGCCATGATAGAGGGTGTCTGGGAGCCAACAACAGTACGTTTGCAGAGTTGTTATGAAGAAATGACTCGGATCACAAAATTAGTAAGTGACATGGAAAACCTGGCAAAGCTGGATAATGATAATTTAAAGTTAAAGAAAATGAATGTTAATTTGCTGGATATTTTAATGAAGATTATCAGCAATTTTGAAACAGAGTTTACTGATAAAAATCAGGAAGTATCCATATCTGGTAATTGTACCGACATTTTTGCAGATAGAGATCGAATCAGTCAGGTATTGATAAATCTTTTGTCAAATGCCTCAAAATATACTCAAGACGGCGGGAAAATATTGATCAATATTTCTGAAACAGATGATTCTGTGAAATTGAGCATAAATGATAATGGAATTGGAATTAGAGAAGATGAGATATCCTTCATTTTTGAACGTTTTTTTCGTGGAGATAAATCAAGGAATCGAGCGACTGGCGGAACAGGTATAGGACTTTCAATTGTAAAGTCAATCATCACAGCTCACGAAGGCAGTGTTACTGTTAAAAGTGAGCTTGGGGTTGGAAGCGAATTTACTGTTACACTGCCAAAAAATATTAACACCTAACGTTTGGTGTTAATTAATATCTTTTCAACTGATTTTTTTAATGTATCCCTGTTAAGACATTGACAAGTATCTATATGGTTGATATGATATATTCAATGACTTAGAGGATTATCAATATGTACGATGTAATAAAATTTAAAGGTGGGGCTACTTCATGAATAAAATATATACTAAATACGTTCCAGTATTTAAGGCTATCTCAGATGAAACAAGGTTAAAAATTCTCGATATGCTTTCATGTGGAGAAATGTGTGCTTGCGACATATTGGAAGAATTCAGCATAACGCAACCAACATTAAGTTATCATATGAAAATTTTAGCTAATTGCGGTCTAGTAACTGCGGTTCATGACGGTTCATGGGTAAGATATACGCTAAACACTGAAAAAGCTGATGAAGTAATGCTTTTTTTGAAAGATATAACCAGTGATAAAGAGACCTGCATTTGTAGAAAAGTCAATAAGTAAAAAACAGTAAAGAGAATAAGGTATCGATAGTAATAGTTACGAATTTGAAGAGGTAAACTATGAAGGGCATCACAAGAGAAAAGTTATCGTTTTTAGACAGATTTTTGACATTATGGATATTTATAGCAATGGCGATTGGAATTGGCGGGGGATATCTCTTCCCAAGTCTCGCAGAATCTCTTGGTAGAATGAGTACGGGAACAATATCATGGCCAATAGCGATTGGACTGATTGTGATGATGTATCCGCCGCTTGCCAAAGTTAAGTATGAAGAAATAGGAAAGGTGGCAGATAATAAAAAAATATTCACCTTTTCCCTTTTCCAAAACTGGATTGTAGGACCAATTCTAATGTTTGTACTGGCCATAATATTTCTTAGAGATCAGCCTGGGTTTGCGATAGGGCTTATCATTATTGGGCTTGCAAGATGCATTGCAATGGTTATTATATGGAATACGCTTGCTAAAGGCGATAGCGAATACGCCGCAGCTTTAGTAGCCTTGAATTCAATATTCCAAATTCTTCTGTATACCGTATATATTTACGTTTTTGTAACTCTTGTGCCAGAATGGTTGGGACTATCATGGGGCGGCCAGATTGTTGATGTTTCCATGTGGGCTGTTGCTAAGAGCGTGCTGATTTATCTTGGAATTCCTTTTGCTTCAGGATTTATAACAAGATTCACGATGATCAGGGTCAAATCAAAAGTCTGGTATGAAACAGTATTTATTCCTAAGATTACACCTTTAGCGCTTATTGCACTTTTATATACAATTATTATTATGTTCATCACAAAAGGAGAGCAGATTATCAATAATCCACTTGATGTAATAAGTATAGCAATTCCATTATTGTTTTATTTTGCTATTATGTTTTTCGGCAGTTTTTATATGTCATGGAAAAGTGGGTTCAAATATGACCAGACCGTTACATTGGCATTCACTGCGGCCAGCAATAATTTCGAACTAGCCATAGCAGTTGCTGTTGCAGTGTTTGGAATCGCTTCAGATGTAGCATTTACGGCTGTTATAGGGCCACTGGTTGAAGTGCCGGTTATGATTGGCCTTATCAATTCAGCGTTGTATTTTAAACAAAAGTTCTTTGATGAGCATGGGATACCAATACATAGAAATGGTTAGAAAAGGTAATAGTTGTTGTTCTTTATAAAAAAGTTGCTTAAAACGCCAAATAGAGCCTCAAGGCTTATCAGCCAGTATTTGCAACGCTTACAGACAAATCTGCACCTTTAACAGGATTGCATTGATGAAAACAGAATATAAAGCGAATTATTGCGCAATAAATATAAGCATAAAACTTTTAGTATCAATTAATTCGACTTTAGAGCTAAGAAATAGCTGAATTAATTGAAATTTTGAAAAGTTGAAT
>JAENWI010000063.1 GCA_016650115.1 Peptostreptococcaceae bacterium
AAAGAAAGGATTACAGAATTGAAAAATGTAATAATCAGAGCGGAAGGTTTGTCAAAAGAATATCTGCTAGGTGAAATAAAAGTAAATGCGCTGATTGATGCGTCCTTTGAAATTCTAGAGGGTGAATTTGTTGTTATTTTAGGTCCTTCGGGTTCGGGCAAGAGTACCCTTCTGAATATAATAGGCGGCATGGACACGGCCTCAACTGGGAAGGCATTTTTGAGAGATGAAGAAATAACGACAATGAGTGACAGCCAGCTGACGAATTACAGAAAAAACAATGTGGGATTTGTATTTCAATTCTATAATTTAATGTCAAATCTTACAGCAGAAGAAAATATTGAATTATCTACTGAAATATCCCAAAATCCTTTAGATGTTGATGAAGTGCTTAAAAATGTAGGCTTGTATGAAAGAAGAACTCATTTTCCATCCCAGCTTAGCGGAGGAGAACAACAAAGAATTTCCATTGCCAGGGCTATAGCAAAAAACCCAGATTTGATTCTTTGTGACGAACCGACGGGAGCATTGGATTATATTACTGGAATCACGGTTCTGAAAGTACTGAGAGAACTAAATAAAGAGATGAATAAAACTGTTATAGTAATAACGCATAACAGTGCAATTGCAGAAATGGCAGACAGGGTTATACGACTTGGAAGTGGCAGAATATCAGAGAATTACCTGAATGAGAAGGCAATCAGCCCAGAAGAAGTGGTATGGTAAAGAAAACGATTAATAAACGTCTTTATCGAATGATACTGGCAACAAAAGGGCAATACATCGCGATCCTTGTAATTATCATCATTGGGATTCTGATTTTTATTGCAATGAGTATGGCTGCCATTAATCTTTCTACAACACTGGATACCTATTACGAAGAGACGAACTTTGCTGATTTTTTTGTTTCGGCAGATTCAGTACCAAAGACGGTTTTAAAAAACATTGAAAGCATAAATGGCGTCCGCTCAGTGGAAGGCAGAGTCAAAATAACTGTCCCTTTTATTTCGGATAAAATAAATGAACGGGTGAATGTAGAGCTCATATCAACCAATCAGGAAGAAGAAATCAATAAAATTTTTATCATAAACGGTACATATATTAAGAGTAAATATAAAGAGGTAATGGTTCTCAGCCAGTTTGCAGCAGCAAGAAATATAGTTCCAGGAGATGAAATAACTATCCAGGTGAATGGAGTGCCGGTTAAACTTGTTGTATCGGCTTTGGTTGGAAATCCCGAGTATATTTACCTGATGGAGAGTCCTGAAGCACTGATGACTGACGCTTCAAAATATGGAGCTGTTTATGTCTCTGAGGAATTGGCCCAGTCTCTGCTTGGTATGAAAGGAAATTATAATCAACTTTTAATAGATTATGATGAAAGCCTGATTCCGGCCAATGACAACGATGCAATTATTGAGAATGTCCTGGATGACATTGAAAAGAAAGTTGATAATTATGGAATTCAAAGGATCTATCATAAAAAGGATCAGCTTAGCAATGTAATGGTTTCTCAAGAGATTAAGCAACTGAAAAATATGTCCAGCTCTCTGCCAATGGTGTTTTTACTTGTTGCTGGCATTATTTTGACGATGATGTTAAATAGAATGATAAAAAAGGACAGAGGAATTATTGGATTATTTAAAGCACTTGGATATTCCAACATGGAAATAATTATGCATTACACCAAGTATGCGCTGTTTGCCGGGCTGATCGGAGGAGCAATCGGTGGAATAGCTGGTCTTGCCTCGGCCGGAGGAATGACACAGATGTACCTGTTCTACTTTAATATTCCAATGTTAAAGGCTGACTTCAATATTATATATGTTCTTATTGCCATGATTCTGGCATCGGCTATCTGTACTGTGGCAGGATTAATTGGAACTAAAGGAATTCTTCATATATTTCCTGCAGAAGCGATGAAAGCAGAGAACCCAAAGAAAGGGAAACGTATACTGCTTGAAAAAATTCCTCAAATCTGGAAAAGGCTTAGCTTCAGCTGGAAGCTGGTTTGTAAAAACATTTTCAGGAGTAAAAAGAGAACGGCACTTGTCATCTCAGGGGTAATATTTACTTATGGAATGATCCTATTCACATTATCAATGCCGGCAGTAATGGACGATGTGATGAATAAGTATTTCACAGATTATCTTAAAATGGATTACAGTGTTTCCTTTAAAAGACCGATAGATAAAAGTGCCATTTATGATTTTAAACCAATGGGAGAAATTGATCTAATTGAAGGTAAGGTGGAAATACCGGTTGAAATAAGCAATGGAAATCTAAAAAAAACCATCAATTTGCTTGCACTTGATAAGAACACAGCATTATACGGCTTTAAAGACAAAAATGATATTCCGGTTAAAATCCCGGAAAAAGGCTTAATTTTAACAGAAAACCTTGCTAATATCCTAAAGGTTAAAGCAGGAGATGAGGTAAGGCTTAAACCGTACTCGGGAGGGAATGCCATTTATGATCAGGTGGTTTATGTTGTACCTCAAAGCTTAGGGATTGGTCTTTACACAAATATTGGAACCTTGGATAACACTTTTATAGATAAAAACCTCATTACCGGAGTAAATATAAAATCAAAGGATTTAGGGTTGCCAAGGGAACTTTATAAGGCAAAAAACATTGCCACAGTTTCAAGCTCCAATGATATCAGAGCGATGTATGATGAGTCACTTGCCTTGATTGTGGTCTCTATTGGTTTCATGCTTGCATTTTCTGGAATACTTGGCTTTGCAATCGTTTATAATGTGACATCTGTTAATATTGGAGAAAGAGAATCGGAATTTTCTACCCTTAGAGTTTTAGGTTTTAGCAAAAAAGAAATATTTAGACTGATTTTAAAGGAAAATAATGTTATAACTGTAATAGGAATACTAATCGGAATTCCAGTAGGTACGGCAATGCTCAGCTATGCCACTCTGGCTTTTTCAACAGAAAATTATTCTCTCAATATGGAGCCAACGAGCACTTCAATTATTTCGGCGGCTATTGTAACAGTGGTGTTCGTATTGCTCGCCCAGGTAGCAACCTATAATAAAATTAAGAAATTGGATTTTTTAGAAGCTTTAAAAACAAGGATTTAAGATAGAGGAAAATGATGAAAAAGATGAAAAAGATGAAAAATAAAACGAAAATGAAAAAAATAATATTCATAACAGGTGCGGTAGTGATTTTATCAGCCGTAATGGTTTTCGCTTATATGAATTCTGGAACTGTTGTTGACAGGGAAGAGGTTAAAACCGGCGATGTGGTTGAGCGTGTAAAAGACAACGGTGTCGTTGAAGCGGAGGGGACGATCACATTAACTGCAAAAGTTTCTATGGAGATTACTAAAGTCTATGCCAAAGAAGGCGATTTTGTCAATAAAGGAGACATCATTTTATCAAACAATGACACGACAGCAAATTTGGATATTAATGTGTTGAAAGCACAGGCATCAGGCGTTGCAGCGCAGGCAGCAAACGCAAATTCTATAGCAAAGAACAGTAAAACATTATTTGAGGCAGGTGCCATCAGCCAGACTGAATATAATGCAGCCAAAGCCGCAGCTTCTCAATTGAACGCTCAGTTGGCTTCTTTGAATTACTCTATTCAAAGCTTTAAACAAGGATCTGGAGTTGGAGGATTGGCCAGCCCGGTTTCCGGATATATTACAGAATTATACGCTAAAGAAGGAGAGACTGTTCCGCCAGGTCTAAATGTTGTGGAAATATCACCGCTTGAAATCTTTTATATAACTTTGAATTTAATCCCTGAGGATGCTGTGAAGGTGGAAATTGGCAATCCCGTTACCATCATTCGTGATGAGATTATTCTCAGCGATGCCTGCAAAGTGGAAAGGATTTCCAAAAAAGCAAAGGAAACGATTTCAGAAATAGGGATTGGACAGAAGAGAGTAGAGGTAAGAATTGCAGTTCCAAAAGAAGTTGAGGGACTGATATTAGGAAATAATGTGGAGGTGGAAATCCAGACTGCATTATTAGAGAATGTATTAAGGGCATCATCAAAAGCTGTATTTGAAAAAGAAGGACTTCAGTATGTTTATACTGTTGAAGCTGAAAAGGCAAAGCTTACGCAGGTGGAAACAGGCCTGGAAGGCGAGGAATATACGGAAATAATAAAAGGGCTGAATGTCGGAGATGTTTTAATAGTATACCCTGGCAACAATATTACAGATGGAGTTAAGATAAAGTAATGATCAAAAAAGAAAGGAACTATACATTTGATAATCTTAGAGGATTATTAATCTGGTGTATACCAATATCGCATTTTATCAGAGTGGGGGGAGATTTCAGCCAATCGTCTTTAAGTGGTATTGTTTATATTACTATTAATGTTTTTGTTATGGAAGCATTTGTTTTTCTTTCGGGATATTTTTCAAAAAAACCTGATAGGGCAAGAGAAACATCTTATAAAACTTTTCTTTTACCTTATCTGATATGGAGCCTGGTGTTTTTCGGGTTCCGATATGCCTATTTAGGGAATGCTCATTTGAACTTTCTTCATCCACCTTTTGCTTTATGGTTTTTGTGGTCATTATTTTTTTACAGGTTTTTCTTAAAGGATTTAATAAAAATTAAATACATATTACCAATTACTTTAATTTTATATTTACTCGCAGGTCAAATTTATATTTTTAATGTTTTTATGGCACTTGGGAGAACTATATCCTATCTCCCTTTTTTTATGTTGGGGTATTACTGCAATGCAGACCATATTCAACAGATTCAGAACTTGAAGAAATATCAGACAGGCTTGCTTGGACTATTCATGACGCTGGCTTCGGTTGTATTGGCTTTCTGGGTAAAAGTTCCGGTTAGATTTTACCTGTTGAAGGTTCCTGCTTCAGAGTTGGGTATATCCTGGTATTCAGACATTATTTGTAGAGCAGCTATTATTTTACTGGCTTTTGGATGGATTATCTTTTTATTAAATATATTAAAAAATAAGAAAAATTATCTGACTCATGTAGGGATTACTACAATGCCAATCTATATATTTCACCTGTTTATCAGATACTTTATCGAACAGAACGGATTCCCAAATCCGAACCCAGTTGTATATTACAGCTGTATTTTCGGACTGGCTACCATTTGTGTGCTGGTGTTTTCCAGTAAACCTTTTGTCATAGCTTATGATAAGCTGATGGATTTCTTTTATAGAATATTACCATTATAAGCATTTGCAGGAAATTCTAAAATCAGATAGTTATCCACAGGTTGCCTGTGGATAACTGAAATCGGAAATGACTGATTGCAAGGGCTCTCAAAAACCCAAGCCCAATATAGGATGCTTATAATGGGCTTGATGAAAAAAAATTAAAAAATTTTAAAAACACTGTTGACAATAAACGTTAAGAGTGTTAAATTTAAACTATGGTTAGCACTCACTGGGTGCGAGTGCTAACAAAAGGAGAAGAGCTATGGATTTAAGTGAGAGAAAATTAAAAATCCTGCAGGCAATTGTGGGAGATTTTATAAGAACTGCTGAACCTATTGGATCCAGGACTCTTTCAAAGAAATATGACATGGGAATAAGCTCGGCAACGATAAGAAACGAGATGTCTGATTTAGAAGAATTGGGATTTTTGTCACATCCTCATACGTCAGCAGGGAGAGTGCCTTCCGATAAGGCATACAGACTTTATGTAAACAGCCTGATGGAAAAAAGGACACTTACGAAGCAAGAAAAAGAGTTCATATCTAAAAAACTTACAAATAATGTTTCTGAGCTAGAAAAGACGATTCAGTGTGCGGCAAGACTTTTATCTGAGATTACTCAGTTGACTTCTTTTGCCTTGACACCCAATCAAAATGAAGACAAGCTGAAGTATATAAACATTCTGCCAGTGGACAGCAGCACTGTTGTGATGATGATTGTAGCAGAAAGCGGTAAAGTTTCAAATACAACTCTCCGACTGATTGTTCCATATTCGGAAGATCGACTGGAACTTCTGTCAAAGAGTATGACTTATTATTATAAGGGCAAAACATTGAGTGAGATGCTGAAAGTTGATATTATCAAGAATTTTAAGACTGATATTGTTGCCCTGAGCAGGCTTGCAGAGAATATTATGCCGAATTTCCTTCACATATTAGAAGGAATGCTGGATGTTAATTTATATATGGATGGATATACCAATATATTTTCATTCCCTGAATATAATGACATTGTTAAGGCGAAAATGTTTTTGGAAATGGTAAATCAAAAGGATATTTTCACTAATATTCTTATAAACAGAGATAATGGGATGATCGTTACTATAGGAAATGAAAATGCAGACAATCATATGCAGGAATGCAGTTTAATCACCGCATCCTATCATATAGATGGAAAATTACTGGGAAAGTTAGGAGTAATAGGACCTACGAGAATGAAATATGATGAGGTAATTTCGGTTATTGAATTAATGACGGAGAATTTAAGTGAAAGCTTTAAGCTAACAGGAGGGAATGAAGAAAATGAATAAAGGTAAAAGGGGTGCTCCTTTAGATGATGAGCTAAACCTGGAGGACGAGATGGAAGACATGAAAGAGACCGAAGAGACAGAAGAGACAGAAGAAGTAAAGGCGGACAAATTCAAGAAAACCAAGCATAAGGAAGTGAAAGAAAAGGATGAAGTCCAGACCGCTGAAGAAGAAGCAGTTGCAATTAAGTACTTAAGACTGATGGCCGACTTTCAAAATTATAAAAGAAGAGTAGAAAAAGAAAAATCAGACATTTATGCATTCGCCAACGAGAAAATCGTTTTAGAATTGCTTGATGTAATAGACAACTTTGAAAGAGCGCTTGCTCATCAAGGTGAAGAAGGAAACGTCATTTCTGATGGAATGAACATGATTTACAAACAATTAAAGGCAGTCCTTGAAAAAAGTGGACTGCAGGAGATTGAAGCATTAGGTCAGGAATTTGATCCTAACCTTCACAATGCAGTAATGATGGAGGATTCCGAAGAATATGAACCAGGAAAAGTAACATTAGTTATGCAAAAAGGATATTTTTTAAATAAAAAAGTCCTCAGACACACAATGGTCAGAGTGGCTAAATAGTAAACGGAGGGAATTAAAATGGGAAAAGTAATAGGAATTGACTTAGGAACAACAAACTCGTGTGTTTCAGTGTTAGAAGGTGGGGAACCTATCGTAATAGCAAATGCAGAGGGTAATAGAACAACCCCATCTGTTGTAGCTTTTGCTAAAAATGGAGAAAGATTAGTTGGAGAAACTGCGAAAAGACAGGCAATAACTAATTCAGACAGAACAATTTCATCAATAAAAAGAGAGATGGGTACAGACCAT
>JAENWI010000259.1 GCA_016650115.1 Peptostreptococcaceae bacterium
AAGGGTACGCATGTCCGGAGTGTTCAAATATATTTGTGGTTTTTCAGGATTAAGATTCCATAAAGTAGTGAATGACTCTTATTCAAATTTCTTTTTCATATAACAATACACTTTTCCGTAAGCATCATTTTCTATTGTATCTGCAGTGCCGTGTTGAATATCGTTGGATTTTCCTAATTTGCTTGACCAGCAACCATTACTTAGCTCCCGTGCAGCATGCGTACATTCAGTAGTCTCAGGCTTTACATATAGAGCTATTTTTCTATAATTTGGCTCAAAATCAGAATTCTCACAACATTCATATCCTTTCAGCATAAAAGCTTCAATAAAATTAGATACATCGCAATCCAGAATCTCATCTGAAGGCCAATAGTGCACACCATCCAAAAACAAATATTCTCCGGTATTAGGCCACATCCACCTATTATCAAGATTATATGCCCATGCGATACAATTGTATACTGGAGTATCTTTACTTGTAACTTTGAAATCTTTGTCTTGCGAAAGTTTGGGAAATGCTTGGCGCAAGAAGCGCATTATTTCTTCAACTCTTTCACCCATAACTTGCAAGCATCTGTAATTGTAGCGTTTTGATTGGTTGTAATCTTACGATTGTATATAAGATTAAGAGCCCATACAAGAGTAGATGGTTTATTTTCAATTTCTTCTATAATATATGGAACAGCAGAATGCCCCATTGCTACAATCGCCTGAAAATCATCATTTTCAATAATGGCTTTAGGAGAAGATAGAAATATGGTTTCCTTTTCCCAATTGATCAAATGGTTTTGGAATCTAAATTTTTTAAAAAGCACTGTAGCATCACTTCTATCTACTGATTTTATGTACTCTGATGTTCTATTATTTGAGGTAATTGTTAAGATGCCACTGTAATTATCTAAGTCAGAATACGCTAATGTTGTTGCTGCAGAAAATAACCCAACGGCAAGAGTTAGCGGTTTTAGTTTATTCGATAGTTTGACTAATTGCATAAATCTAAGGTTTTTTGTGTCACATTACCAAAAAAGATTTCGTTCTTGACAGCACGCAACGTTTCCATATTTTCAGCAAGCGTTTTTTTGTCGAAAATAAGGTGTTGTATATCTAGCACATCAATGTCGAATGTATAAATAAAACTATTCGCACTTGCATTCTCTACATTTTGATTGACAATCGAATATATGTCAGAATCAGGCACGTCCAATAATAGTCGAAAACCATACTGACGTAATGCAAATGGAAGTTGATTATCTTCACTGCTTGAAATTAACGTTCTAAAATAATCCTGAGGATTATCAAAATTAGGAAAAGAAAAGCGATTAATAAAACGAATAGAAGTGCGAACGATCTCAATATTACTTAAAATATCAGTTAATGCAGATAAACTTTGCATTGTAGATTCTTTGAAATTATCCCAACCCTGGTATGGTCGTTCATCGATATAAGTAATTGTATTTTCTGAAATTTCTAATTTGATCTTTTGATCTACAGATAAATAGACATAACTTCCAATTTTGGCATCAGATGTGCCGGTAAATTTTGAAATACCCATTGCAATTGAAGTGCCTCCTAAATCAATTCCAACTTGAATATTGTCCTTTCGAATAGGAAAATTATGCTTCAGTTGGGTATCATATTTTAAGAAATCTTTTAATTTAATACCTCCTGGGTTGTATTTCAGTTGAAATAAGGCCACAACCACCGGTGGATTATTAAGAGTTGTCCACTTTTTCATATATTATCCTTGTGTTACACGAAGTTACTTTAATTTTTCGGACTGCAATATATTACGGTTTTATTCCAATCATTTAAACTTTATATATTAACCTTGCCTGTATTGGAGATTGGGAAATATTGAATTAATATTATTCAATAGGAATTGAATCGACTTTGAATCCAAAAACAAATGCAACAGCTATTTGTTTTTGGATTCTTGTGTTTTGTGTTGATATCAGTGCACTGCATTGGAAGATTGGAAATCAGATATCCACCAAATTAAAATTGGTGTATGGAAAATTGTAATCTCTTCATGTCAGATAAAATTCTTCAGAAGTGTGTTTTTTTCGGTCAACTGATTTCATACTTCAACTAAAGAATTATAGAGGTCATCGCTTAAGTACTTACTATTTGTTGATGCGTAATATTGTCGGCAGCCACCATTCTTCTGATCAGATTATTGAAGATAGTTTCTTTGTTTTGTGAACGGTTAATCCGATAGCAAAATTCATCAAAATATCTTTCAATATTCTTTTCGCTCACCCAGGAATACGTTGTTCTTAGCCATGATTTGACTTGATGTATCATAGTGTGTAATGCTTTAAAGTTGGCTCCATTGTTACTGGGAATT
>JAENWI010000242.1 GCA_016650115.1 Peptostreptococcaceae bacterium
AAATATAACTCAAACAAAATACTTTGCGTATATTGCGTGAATTATTCACGTAAAGAAATACAATAGTCATGTTAATCAGATTCGTTATTGAGAACTTGTTTTCATTCGGAGAAAGAAAAGAGTTTACCACCATTCCTAATGGTCGATTAAAAACTCTTGAGCATCACAAATACAGATATGATGATTTTAGTGTGTTAAAAATTGGTGCAATTTATGGCGCAAATGGTGCTGGAAAATCAAACCTTATAAAATCACTAGAATTGTTCCAAAAACTAGTTGTAAGAGAGAAAATTACATTTAGACTCAAAGATTCAAAGTTTAAATTTAACAATTCTAAAGATAGCCAAGATCAAATATTTGCTATTGAGTTCATTCAAGAAAATACTGCATTTTATTATGGCATTATTCTTAGTGATAATAACATAATGACTGAAGAATTATACCTATCTGGGTTAGGAAAAAGAGATGACAAATTAATCTATGAACGAAAAACAGATAAAAATGAAAAAACAAGCATCACCTTTCTTGAAGAATTTGAGAACGATGAAAAAAGTCAAGTTTTAAAAACAATATTACTTGAGGAATTTGTAAAACCCAATGAACCAATATTAAAGCTCCTTTCTAATCGGGATAATAAATTTTTGGCTGTTATAAAAATTGCCTATAGATGGTTCGAAGATACACTTCAAATTATTACTCCAGACTCAAAGCCGAGAGCTTTAGCCCATAAAATTGATGTTGACAAAGAATTCAAAAATTATGCAAAGGACTTGATGTGTTCTTTCAATATTGGAATCACTGAATTGACTTCAGAAAAAAAAGAAATAAACGAATTCTTTGGAGAAAATAATGAGAAAGAGCTTGATGGTTTAATAAAAGATGTTGAAGATTCGCCCAAGGATATGGTTGGACTTAGGAGTAATAAAGGAGATGAATTAATTATAGTAAAAGAAGATGGGAAAATATGGGTTAAGACACTTAAAGTTGGGCATACTGGGAAAAGAGAAAAATCTGTATTATTTAATTTAGATGAAGAATCTGATGGAACAGTAAGACTTTTAGACTTCGTTCCTGCATTTAAGAATGTGATTTCCACCGAAAAAGTATATGTAATTGATGAAATTGAAAGAAGTATCCATCCATTATTAATTAAAGAGTTAGTTCAAAAATTTTCATTAGACACTAATACAAAAGGTCAATTAATTTTTTCAACACATGAATCAAATTTGCTAGACCAAGAAATCTTTAGACAAGATGAAATCTGGTTTGCAGAGAAGAACAGAGATGGTTCAACAGATTTATACTCACTTAACGACTTCAAAGAACATAAAACTATTGATATTCAAAAGGGCTATTTGAATGGAAGATATGGTTCAATACCATTTTTAGGAAATTTACAAGACTTAAATTGGCACAACTATGATACTAACAAATAGACTTTTTGTAAGAGTTGCGCCTAGCCGTGAAGCTAAGAGCATTTATATATTTTGTGAAGGATTAAAAAGGGAGTTTGATTATTTTAAGTATTTCAAAGAACTAGATTCTCGCATAAATATTGAAATATATAAACTTCATCCTCATGAAGATAATTCACCAACTGGTTTATTAGCTATTGCAGAAAATTGCATTATTAAATCAGAGAAAAATCCTAATCCGAAATATAATTTCATTGAAGGAGATGAGGTCTGGATTGTTTTGGACGTTGACAAAGACAAGAATGAATCTCGTGTGCCAAAGATTAAAATAGTGAAAGAGAGGTGTGAAAACACGGCAAATTGGCATTTGGCTCAGAGTAATCCTTGCTTTGAAGTGTGGTTATATTATCACTTCCATTCCACCCAACCTATTTTTGACGACTCAGATAAGTGTCTGCATTGGAAACGACTTGTTAACAACTCAATTGTTGGCGGCTTTCATTCAAGTAGACATCCAATTTTTATTGAGTCTGCAAGTGAAAATGCAGAAAGCAATTTTAAAACAGTTGAAGGGAAACCTGATATAGGTAGCACCAATGTTTATGAATTAGCCAATATCATTATTCCTTTAGTCAGTTCTAAACTTGAAAAAGTACTAAAAGAAATTGAAAGATAACGACCGGCAACTCTTGATCGAGTTGGGGCGGATCGGCAACAATTTAAATCAGGTTGCCAAACAATTAAACCAAACCGGCAAAACAAACGAGTCCATCAATCCCATACTGGAGGGAATTAAGATCATACTAAAACAAATTTATTATGAACCAAAACGCAGATAGTAGGGTGCGGTTTGAAACCAAAGAGGAATCAAACGAGCGCCGGGTCAAAGAAGCTTTGGGCAGAACTCCGGAAGAACGTTTGCGCTTCTTTCTCGAATTATGCCAGGAGTTTTCCCAATTTTATCCTATTCGGGATAAAGAAAATTCAGATAACTTTATCCTAACAAATAATGGAATATGATAGATGATAAAAACATGTTAACGGGAGAGGATGTCAAAATATGTACCACGATCATCATCACAAAAAAAGCATATTGAAATTTCAATATGCTTTTTTTGTGATGATTCAAGA
>JAENWI010000467.1 GCA_016650115.1 Peptostreptococcaceae bacterium
AGACAGGAGTCCAATATGCTGAATAACATACCCAATATTGCGGCGTAGCTCAACCGGGTTCGCCTTACTAATATCATTATTGTCTATCCAGATTTCTCCCTTGGTTGGCTCAATCAATCTGTTAATCATTTTCAGCGTGGTCGATTTGCCACAGCCGCTTGGCCCGATAAGCACAAGTAACTCTCCTTCTTCGATATTTAAAGAAATATTATCCAAAGCTCTAGATCCATCTGCGTATACTTTAGACACATCTTTAACACTAATCATCAAAATACCTCCTCTCATTTGTAAGAATATGCCACATATCTATGTATTCCCTGAATTCCACGTGTAATATCAATTCACATGAATTAATATGATTTTACGAAGAATCTAGATCACCACGTTAATATTTTACCATTTATGTCACCAATTTTCAATCATTTTTGACAATTGGTCAGTGTTAAGTGATCGAGTGCGCCAGTCAGCTAGGGCCTGGTGGCGCACTTTCCGGTGCCACCAGGCCCTAGCTGACTGGCGCACTTTCCGGTGCCACCAGGCCCTAGCTGACTGGCATAGCTGACTGGCAAAATGGCATCCTATACGAGAAAATTTTTGCAGTAATAATATATTTGTGATAGAATAGTGATATAATAATATTAATTTTACTTATGGGGGGTGACGAAGTGTTAATTAAACCATCAACTTCAATCCGAAACGGATATAATTTAATTTCAGACATGGCACGTGAAAGCAGGGAGCCTATTTACATCACCAGAAATGGTGAGGGAGATGGCGTATATATGAACATTGAAGCCTTTGAACAGCGAGAGCTGCTAATCAGACTTGAGATGGAGTTAGAAATCGCCGAAAGGTACAAGCTTTCAGGCAAACCAACATTTACAACTGAAGATGTGCAAAAGAGAGTAGAAGGGATATTATCAGAATGAGCGAATATTCTTTGGAATGGCTAGAACCAGCTTTTGATGACATCGCTGAGATAGCTCAATATTATAAAGCATCCGCTGATATAGATGTTAGTAGGAAAATGTTGAAAAAAATTATCTCTGGAATTAATGATTTAGTTAATCTCCCCTATGCACATCTTTATGTGAGGTATGAAACATTACGAGAAAAAGGGTTTCGTGTTTTAATAATAGATAATTTCTTGTGCTTTTACAAGGTTGTAGGGAAAACTGTATCAATATATCGTGTAATACATAGTTCGAGGAACTACAATAAATTATTTTTCTAA
>JAENWI010000404.1 GCA_016650115.1 Peptostreptococcaceae bacterium
AAAGATTATATTTTTGATTCGTCATCGATGTTTTTAATTCCATAATTTTTCATGCCTTTTCTTATAGCAGTATTAATATCCTCCACAAGCCACTCCGGCGAAAGCACCTTGCAACTTTCAAAATAGTGAATTGCCCAAATTCGCATTCCATCAGTTGTTGCCTTTACCACTGTTGTAAAGGAATCTTGGTCTGAATCAACTATTATTATTTTATCTCCAAATTGATCTACTACATCATTTAATATTTTCCTGTCGCAACAAATTGTAAAACTCTCAGTTTCTCCACCAAACATAAACAATGAATTCTTGGCGTATTCATACACATCGAATCCGGGCGCAATTTTCTTTACAGGGAAATCAGTAGCAGAAATATTTTTAATTCTGTCGACCCGGAAATGACACAAATCCAAATGAGGGTTAAGATTAGAAATTAAATAATATTGTCCGCTTCCCCAATAAAGAACATACGGGCTAACAAGGTATTTTTCCTTGCGTCTTGGCTTTTGAATTAGATCAATATCATATGTAGTATATTGAAACTCAATTTGTTTTTTATTTTTAATAGCTTCATCAATCATTTCTATGTTAAAGAAAATTTCCTTATTTGGTGATTTTTTATTAGTTTTTACAAATGCCAGCCTGCCAAGCGATTTAGTTTGATACCTGCTGCCAAGATTCTGAAGCTTTTGTATCAGCTTTTTCCCCTGTGCTTCTGGAATAAACTCCGCCGACAAAATTGCATCAGAAAGTAAATGCAGTTCAGAAGGTTCGAATTCTCTTTCTCTTAAATAATAACCTCTTTTATTATCCTCAAAAATTGAAATGTCTATGCCAAATTCTATCAACGCTGTAACATTTCTATATACAGTTCTTCTATCCAAATCAATTGCATAAATAGCCTTCAAATGTGATAAGATATCCTTCATTGAAAGAATGTGGTCTGCATCAGAATATTTTTCTAAGACTGAGAGAATACAGAGAATTATGATTGCATTCGCCTCAATCCGTTCCACCGCCTGTTCCCTCCGTCCAAAGTGCGCCACCAGGCCCTAGCTGAGATGCCCCAAAATCGGTAATAAAAAAACCCGGAATTGGGTCCTTTGTGACTTGGAGGCCGTTTTCCTAGGCTATAATATATAAAGATTCCATTCTTTCAATAAATACGCCCCATTCGGGGTTATTTCGTTTTTCATTAATAGTTAAGTGATACTGATACTTGTATAAAAAACGCAGACTTTTTTTATCGCCTATACCTGTTTTGTAAATATAATAAATAAGTTCATACATCTTTATGGCTTGCACATTATCTAAACCAGTTCCCCACGTTTCCGCCTTTTCAACTAACTGAATTGCATTGGAATCATGTGCTGCAAAATATAGTAGCCCTCTAACAGCTATATATGAAAGTG
>JAENWI010000411.1 GCA_016650115.1 Peptostreptococcaceae bacterium
AGCCGTACAAGCTCCTCAATCTGACACACATCCGAAGCATCGGCAAGGCATCCCGGTCTGCAGGCATCTCCTAATGAAATTGTCACATCGTACTCACGGCAAATATCAAGAATTTCATCGTAGTACTCATAAAAAGGATTCTCTTCACCTGTCATGCACATCCACGCAAACACTAAAGAGCCACCCCTTGATACAATATTCATTTTTCTTTTTTGCGTTTTAATCTGTTCTATGGGTTTTCTTGTCATACCACAGTGCAAGGTAACAAAATCAACTCCATCCTCAGCATGAAGTCTTACTACATCAATGAAATCTTTTGCTGTAAGGGCGTCTAAGTCTCTCTGATAGTGAATTACTGAATCATATACCGGCACGGTCCCTATCATAGTAGCACATTCGGACGTAAGCTTCCTACGGAACGGAATTGTATCTCCGTGTGAGGATAAATCCATGATTGCATGTGCTCCCATTTTGATGGCTTCCGTGACTTTTTTCATTTCGATATCATAATCCTTGCAATCTCTTGATACCCCTAGATTTACATTTATCTTTGTCTTCAGCATCGATCCAACTCCCTGCGGATCGATGCATTTATGTTTTTTATTTGCGCATATTACCACTTTCCCAGCCGCAACTAACGGCATCAGTTCCTCAACCGTCATCAGTTCTTTTTGGGCTACTTTTTTCAGTTCCTCGGTAATAATTCCTTTTCTTGCAGCTCCCATCTGCGTTGCATATTCCCTCATTGTTATTTCTCCTCCTTATAGATGTTCCATACGTGGTTAATCGGTCCGTTTCCTTTTCCCAAATCAAGCATAGCCTTCAATGCACCTGATACATATTCCTTCGCCAGTTGGATTGATGTTTCCAAATCCATACCTTTGGCAAGTCCTGAAGTGATGGCACTGGATAAAGTACACCCCGTTCCATGAGTATTTCTGTTGTCAATTCTCTCCCCTAGGAACCAACTATAATTATGATCATAGTACAATAAATCATTTGCATCGTTTATGCAATGTCCACCCTTGCAAAGAACGGCACATTCGTATTTCTTACTGATGACTTCTGCCGCTCGAATCATATCTGATTCATTTATAATAGAAATTCCTGACAAGACAGAGGCTTCCGGAATATTTGGTGTCAGTAATACAGCCTGATGAAATATGCAGTTTTTCAATGTTTCCAATGCATCCTCCTGAAGAAACTTAGAACCACTAGTGGAAACCATTACCGGATCCACAACAATGTTTTTTGCATTATAAAACTTCAGCTTTTCGGATATGGTTTCAATCAACTTAGCTGATGAAACCATGCCAATCTTAACTGCATCTGGATAGATATCTGTAAAAATACTGTCCAGCTGTTTGCTTAAAAATTCTGGAGTAACCTCCATAA
>JAENWI010000323.1 GCA_016650115.1 Peptostreptococcaceae bacterium
AGAGCGTCAAGGTGATGATAGGTGGAGCCCCGGTAACAGAATCATACAAAGATAAGATTGGAGCAGATGCCTATACCTCTGATGCGGCGACCGCTTCAGAAGTAGCATTGCAACTGTGTAAAAAAATAGCATAAGAGGTACAAAATGACAAGAAAAGTGATTGATCCAGAATTACAATCAAAAAATATCTCAATCACCAAATAATAAAATGATATTAGTATTTTGAGATTTGAACAGACCCGTATAGATCTGATTCTTTTCCTAAAAATCAACTTAATTGAAATGCCGATGCATTTCAGGAGGTGTATTTTGAATTCATTAGAACGTGTCTCTCTAGCCCTGCAGCATAAAGAAGCTGACAGAGTACCAGTTTATCCACTTGTAAACAGTATTGCCAGAAAAACAGTGAATGCCACTTACGACCAACTGGCCCTTGATCCTGAACTTTGTGCCAGAGCTTATATTAATATAACCGAACAACTCGGGCTGGATGTCATTTGTACTCTTACAGATTTATCAGTAGAAGCCGCTGATTTTGGAGCTAAACTAATTTATCCAAAAGAAGACGCGGCATATCCCGATGATAAACACAGAGTGATAAAAACCACTGATGATTATGATAAGATCAAAGCCATTGATGTCAAATCTGGAAAACGTATGATGGATCATGTAAAATTGTGCCGTCTTCTAATGGACGCGAAAGGTCATGATACGCCGGTTGTAGCCTTTGTATTTGGCCCCCTTGGTATACTAAGTATGTTAAGAGGCCAGGAACAGATGTTTATGGATTTAGTTTTAGAGACTGAAAAAATCCATAAGGCAATGGAAGAGATCACAAAAACCCTTATTGAATACTGTGATCTCATTTTAGAGACAGGAGTCCATGCCATTATGTTTGATACGCTTTTTGCTTCTCAGTCAATCTTAAGCAACGAGATGTGGGATGATATTGAGGGTCCTTATGTGGAACGCCTTGCTAAGCACATTCATGACAAAGGGACAATGGTTATGATTCATAACTGCGGTAATGGAATCTACTTTGATTCTCAGATCAAACGAATGAAACCTGAAGCTATTTCATTTTTACATGTACCTGCTGATTGTAAAGATTTTACCGAATGTAAAGAGAAGTATGGTCATCTTACGACTCTTATAGGCTGTATTGATCCATGTTCACTTATGACCAGTTCTATAGATGATGTTGTCAGTCAATGCCAAAAAACTATTGATCTTTTTAAAAAAGATGGTGGATTTATTCTAGCAACAGGATGTGAATACCCGGCATCCCTGGATTTTGAACTTGCTGAAGTCATTTGTAATACAGGGAAAACTTACGGGAAGTATTGACTCTATTCCGGGGTAAACTATTTTTTTGTAGATAACCCCGAAAAAAAATTGAGATCTTCAGGAAAAATCTATCTCAATTATTACAGATGGAAAAAGAGTAGAACTACCTATTGAGGAAGGGATGAGTGTCCTCGATGCACTTTCCGGTGCAGGTGTGCGAGATCTTAACGCTCCTTGTGGAGGTAATGGTCTTTGTGGCAAATGTCTGGTACAGGAGATTGGAGAAAAGTATCTGCCTCTGCATCCTGATGAACAAAGGCTATTGACCGCTTCATTGATAGGGCAGCACGTTCGTTTATCATGCAGAATGAAACCCGAAGTGGGCCAAAATGTGACTATGGCCCTCATGGGTAGTAAAAAACAAGCGCAAGTTGTCTCAAAATTCCAAGATAGATCTACTACGACCCAACTAAGGAAAGGCTTTCCCTCCCCTTCCTATGGGTATGCGATAGACATAGGAACCACTACGGTAGTGGTGTAT
>JAENWI010000461.1 GCA_016650115.1 Peptostreptococcaceae bacterium
GTCATAGGAGTCAGTTTTGACGGAACGGGGTATGGAACAGATGGAAAAATATGGGGCGGAGAGATACTCTTTTGCCGTAAAGAAAGAGTTGAACGTTTGTCACATTTAAAATATGTGAAAATGGTTGGCGGTGATTCTTCTATGAAAGAAGGATGGAAGTCGGCAATTTGCTATTTAAATCAGGATGCTAAAATGCCTGAAGAGGATGAGTTTGAAATTGATATAAGCGAAATTGTCAATTATAGCGTGAGTTTTGAAGGCAGAGAAAGTAGTGAAAATGGAACTGAGCTTTTAAATAAATACGACAGTATCAAAACGAAAAACGGGTCAATAATAAAAGCGGCTCTTGATTATAATATAAATACAATTGAAAGTTCAAGCATGGGCAGGTTGTTTGATGCGGTCTCATCCTTACTTGGTATTTGCCAGGAGAACAATTATGAGGGTCAATGTGCCATTCTGCTGGAGGATGCTGCTGCCAGAGCGCTGAAATATCCATGGGCAAGTCTGACAGATGACTTGGCACTGAAATTTCACATTAATGTTGCTGGAGCTGTACTTGAACAATGTGAAAAATTTAGAATTAAAACAGGAGTAAATAAAGTTGCTTTGACTGGCGGTGTTTTTCAAAACAAAATACTGATGGAGGAATGCCTTACACTTCTCAGGGCAAGCAAATTTGAAGTATTTTACAATATTTCAGTAAGCCCAAATGATGGAGGGATTGCTTTAGGTCAAAACTACATTGCGATGCACCATTTAAAGAGCCCCGTATAGGTAGCGGGTTTGAACTTGAAGGAGACGAGATGGCAATAGAAAAAGTTAGAGAATATTTTAAAACACTTGGGATTGATCATAAGATTATTGAATTTGACGTTTCCACTGCAACAGTAGAACTGGCAGCTGAGGCGGGTGGGGTTATTCCAGCGAGAATATGTAAAACAATTTCTTTTAAAAGCAAGGATGGATGCATTCTAATTGAGACGGCTGGTGACACAAAAATAGACAATGGCAAATACAAACAACATTTTGGAATCAAAGCAAAGATGCTAAAACCTGAAGAGGTTATAGCATATACAGGTCATGAGGTAGGCGGTGTATGTGCCTTTGCAATTGAAAACCAATCGGTTGAAATATATAGCGATATTTCGTTAAAAAGATTTGAAACTGTTTATCCTGCTTGCGGGAGCAGTAATAGTGCGATAGAGCTGACTTGTGATGAACTTCATAAATATGCGAAGAGCATA
>JAENWI010000537.1 GCA_016650115.1 Peptostreptococcaceae bacterium
ATGTATATCATACTCAATAAAACCACTTTTGGATATGAATTAAAGGCTTGTGGTTTAAATAAATATGCCAGTAAGTATGCAGGAATCAATGAAAAAAGGAATATCGTTCTGTCGATGGTGATTGCAGGTGCACTTGCAGGAATGGGCGGGGCGCTACTTTACCTGTCAGGAGCTAGCGGAAGACATATCAGGGTTGTAGATGTACTGGCAATGGAAGGGTTTAATGGAATACCCGTAGCATTGCTGGGTCTGTCAAATCCAATAGGCATTATTTTTTCAGCCATCTTCATTTCATACATCACACAGGGCGGAAACTATTTACAAACGCTTGACTTTGTTCCGGAAATTATTGACATAATTATTGCCTGTATCATTTATTTTAGTGCATTTTCTTTAGCCTTCAGATCAATTATTCCTAGAATTATCAGATTCAGGAAAGATCGTTCAGAAAGTGTTGAAAAAAAAGACGATAATGGAGGTGAAGAATAGATGAATATTTTATATTTGGTTGTTCAACAAACAATGTTTTTTTCAATCCCACTTTTAGTGGTAGCACTTGGCGGCATGTTTACTGAACGTGGAGGAGTAACAAACATTGCACTTGATGGTGTTATGATTATCGGCGCTTTTTCAGGTATATTTTTCATCAGCAAAATGCAGGGTTCCATGAGTGGACAGTCTTTGTTAATTTTAGCAATATTCATCTCAATTACTGTTGGTACAATATTTTCATTGCTGCTTGCGTATTCTGCTGTCAATATGAAAGCGGATCAGATTATTGGTGGTACGGCATTAAATATGTTTGCACCTGCCTTCGCAATTTACGTGGCCAGAACACTTCAGGAAAACGGCGTACAGCAGATAACATTTAATAATACCTTCCGAATTCCGTCGGTACCGGTACTTGGGGATATTCCCATTATTGGCGGACTGTTTTTTCAGAACGTTTATATTACAACCTATATAGGAATAGCTATATTAGTGATTTCAGTCATTGTTTTATATAAAACCAAA
>JAENWI010000363.1 GCA_016650115.1 Peptostreptococcaceae bacterium
CAATATAAAAGTTTTTAACGGCATCCATGAACTTATTAAAGGGACCAGCAATGAATTTGGTTAAATAAAAGTCCATTTTCTTTAAAAAAGTTCCCTTTTGCCAAAGAATCAGTAATAGGGGCACTATTACTACAGCTACAAAGTAGGATGCTGATAAGGTGAAAATCATGGTTTTGGACAATGGGCCAAATACCTTACCAATAAAACTTTCTATGAACAGCAATGGAACTAAAACGATCAAAGTGGTGACTGTACCGGCAAGTATTGAAAGCATGATTTCCTGTGTACCCTCAATAGCTGCGGTTTTCATATCCTTGCCTAGTTCTTTATGATGTCTCATGATATTTTCTACAACCACGATGGAGTTATCAACTACAAAGCCCATGCTTAAAATTAAAGCCGATAAAGTGATCATATCCAGTGGTATATGGAACATCTTCATCAGGCTAAGAGAACAAAGAAAAGACAAGGGCATGGATAATGCCACAATTATAGACTCCGTTACACTGCTGATAAACACTAAAAGAATCAAAAATGTCATAAAAATGGCGGCCATCATAGTCCCAGTCATATTATCCATAACCTGACTGGTAAATGTAGCATCATTATTTGCTACGGTGAAATTAATGTTGGGATACTTTCCCTCCAATAGGTGCCTCTGATCCAACACCATTTCAGCTGTTTCCACCGTATTAGCGTCGCTTTTTTTGATAATTTGCATGGAGATGGCCTCAACGCCGTTAGCCTTAAATAGGCTTCTTTGTTCATTTTCGCCTTCCTCGATTTTGGAAACATCTTTTAAATAAATGGTCTGCCCGTTGAATTCAGACACGATCAGATTGCTTAGTTCCTCAATATTAGTAAATTTCTCATTGATTCGGATCAAGCTTTCAGTATTACTCCCTGTGACCCTGCCTGCTGATGCTGCAATATTGTACTGGCTTAAAGCGTCGCTGACCATTTGAGAGGTGATGTTATAGGCTAATATATCATTTTTGTTTAGATAAACATTAATTTGTTTTTCATGTCCACCAAAAATATCTACGGCAGCAACTGATTCTATTTGTTGAAATTGATTTTTCAACTCATTGTCTGCCAAAGTTCTAATTTCTTCTAATGTTAACTCCTCACTGCCAAGGGACAGGGTGAGGATAGGCTTGTCAGACGTGCTAAACTTCACCACCTGGGGCATTTGGGCCATGGCAGGGAGTTTATAAGCAATTTTATTTATGGCATTTTCTACATCCAGTGCAGCTTCATCAATATTTACTGCATAATAAAATTCAACCTTTATAAGGGATAAATCACTTTGGGAAGTGGATTTGACTTTTTTTACTCCATCAACCAGGGAAATTTCCTCTTCCAATATTTCAGTGACATTTTCTCCAACCTCTTGAGCCGAAGCGCTGGGATAGTTAGTCATAACATTGACTGAGGGAGGCGCCGTGTCTGGCATTAGCTGTACATTTAAAGTATTTTTTGCATATATTCCAAAGAAGAGGATACTGATAATTAGCGCAAAAATAGTATATTTGTTTTTAATGGAGAATTTCGTCCAATTCAATATTATTCAACTCCTTTATAAACGAAAACTTTGTCCCCGTTTTTTATATTCGTCG
>JAENWI010000486.1 GCA_016650115.1 Peptostreptococcaceae bacterium
GACATTTTTTGATCCATAGCAACATACATAGGAGTTTTTCCTTCACTGGCCAGTTTATCCGATTGAGCTTCTAATTCTGTCATAGAAATATTTTGCACTTCCATTAGCTTTCTGTTCCCAAGTAATATCCGAATCCCATTGATTTCGACCTCAATTCCATGCCCCGGAATTGCCTCAAAGTGATCTACCTTTAAAAAATCAAGATTATCCTTTTCGGCCGGTTTCACTAAAATAATATGGCCAATTTCCACTTCGTCAATTGGCACTTCGAATTCTTTTCCATCACGGATGACAATTGCTGTTTTGGGTGCAAGCCCCATCAGTTTTTTAATTGCCTCTGAGGTTTTACCCTTTGTTACCGATTCCAGGTATTTCCCTAAAAGTATAAGGGTAATTATTACTCCAGCCGTTTCGAAGTATAAACCTTGAACCGCTCCAAAGTTACCAATAGTTATCTGATAGACAGAAAACAGACTATACAGGATTGCCGCCGAGGTTCCCATGGCAATGAGTGAATCCATATTTGGGCTTCTGTTTATAATGGCTTTGTAACCAACAGTATAAAACCTATATCCTGCGATGATAATAGGTACCGTTAATACTAACTGGAGCAAGGCATAATTCAAAGGGTACTGCATGGGGTTAACAAAAGAAGGTATCGAGAATCTAAGCCACGAGAGCATTGATCCCATTGCAAAATAAAGTAGTGGTAAAGCGAAGAAGGCAGAAACCATAAATTTTCTCCTTAATCATGGATATATCTGTTTTCTCCGGATCAAAAGAAATCGTAGCTTTCTCAGTGGCCAAATTTACAGAGATTTGTTCCACCCCAGCCATTTTTCCAACTACTTTTTCAATTCGAGCTGCGCATGCTGCGCAGGTCATCCCAGTTATTTTTAATGTCTCTTTCTTCATACGATTGTAGTCCTTTCTAAAGTCATTTCGAGTTATACTATACCCTGGTATGGTATAATTATGCTATGCCGAATACGATTTCATATATACGAGTTATATTATCCGAATTAATTATCTGAATTAATTCGGAATACCTATTATTAATTACAGCAACTTGGCAAATTTGAATTATCTCCCGCAGGAAGAACCTGCTATTGATCTTCAAGATTATCATATACGGAAATTTGGCTTTTAATCATACCCATCCAGCAACTGAAA
>JAENWI010000267.1 GCA_016650115.1 Peptostreptococcaceae bacterium
ATCATAGGAGAAGCCCTAGATGTGGATGGAGATACAGGTGGTTACAATATTCAGTTTGCTTTTTCCAGCGGTTACCTATGTGCAAAAGATATCTCTTCTGCAATAGTTGAATGAGTTTCTTTATTTTATACGCTAGTTCAACCCTTCAGAAGAATCTTCTTCCAAAGGAAATGCAAGAATGATATTTTTCGCATCTTCCAGCGTTTCTGCCGGCACATAAAGATCTATAGGGTAAACAACACTTTGTCCCATGAATATTTCCATGGCATTGGATGCTCCCCTGAATTTTCTGATACAAGGGATTCCCTCGCCTCTCAGCTTTGATTCAAATATATCTGCTTCAAAGCTGCCATTTGCAGTGCAAAGATAAACACCATCTCTCCACTCTTTATTGTCTTTAATTCCTAACATCGCTTTTCCTTTATTTCTTCAATAAGACTGGCAGTAAAGGCTTCCACTGACATTTCGCCCAATTCCCCTTCTTTACTCGATCTAACGGTTAATGTGCCGCTTTCAGCTTCCCTTTCACCGATTACACAGATATAGGAAACTCTTTCATTTCTGGCTTCTCTCAGCTTATACCCAATTTTTTCATTTCTAATATCAATTTCAACTCTTAGGCCAGCTTCTTTCAGCTGCTTTTCAACCTGAACTGCATAATCCGAAAATTTCTCTGTGACTGTGAGCAGCTTCACCTGTACCGGCGCGATCCATAAAGGGAATTTGCCCGCAAAATGTTCGATTAATATACCAATAAACCTTTCAATAGATCCGAATATTACACGATGAATCATAATTGGTCTGTGTTTTTCTCCATCTGATCCGATATAAGTCAAATCAAACCGCTGAGGCATCTGGGAGTCAATCTGAATCGTTCCGCACTGCCAGGTTCTTCCAATGCTGTCTTCCAGGTGGAAGTCCAGTTTAGGGCCGTAAAACGCCCCATCTCCCTCGTTAACAACATAAGGCAATCCTTTTGCGTCCATGGCTTCTTTCAGTGCAGAGGTGGCAATTTCCCACTCTTCATCGGTACCCATGGCATCCTCCGGCTTGGTGGAAAGCTCAATGTGATATTTAAATCCGAAAATATTATACACGAAATCTATAAAATCAATTACTCCGATGATTTCTTCCTTTACCTGTTCAGGAAGCATGAAAATATGGGCATCATCCTGTGTAAAAGTTCTGACTCTCATCAGTCCGTGAAGTGCTCCCGAAAGTTCATGTCTGTGAACCTGTCCCAATTCACCAATTCTCATAGGAAAGTCTCTGTAGGAATACATTTTCCTTTTATAAGCAAGCATGGCACCCGGGCAATTCATCGGTTTAATGGCAAAATCGCCCTCATCTATTTTTGTAAAATACATGTTGTTTTGATAATGGTCCCAATGGCCAGAAGTATGCCATAAAGATTCACTTAAGATCAATGGTGTCTTTATTTCATCATAACCTCTTTTTGTATGCTCTGTTCTCCAGAAGGATTCCAGTTCATTTCTGATCACCATCCCCTTCGGCATAAAGAATGGAAAACCAGGACCCTCTTCAAATATTGCAAAAAGATCCATTTCTTTTCCGATTTTCCGGTGATCTCTCAATTTAGCCTCTTCAAGTCTGGCAACGTAGGCATCAAGTTCTTCCTGAGAAGGAAAAGATGTTCCGTAAATCCTTTGAAGCATTTTCTTCTTTTCATCGCCCCTCCAGTAAGCCCCTGCTACGCTCATTAGCTTGATTGCCTTTATTTGGCCGGTACTTTCCATATGTGGTCCTGCACAAAGGTCTACAAAATCCCCCTGCTTATAGAAGGATATGGCGACGTCTTCCGGAAGATCTTGAATTAATTCCACTTTATATAGCTCGTCTTTATCCGCCATAAATTGAATAGCCTCTGTTCTTGGCAATTCAAATCTCTCCAGTTTATTATTTGCTGAAATGATTTTTTTCATTTCCTTTTGGATTTTAAGAAAATCGGCTTCACTGAATTTATAATCCAGATCAAAATCGTAGTAAAAACCGTTTTCTATTGCCGGTCCAATTGCCAATTTTGCTTCAGGCCACAATTTTTTCACTGCTTGAGCAAGAATATGTGATGAAGTGTGTCTAAAGTCATGTCTTACCTGTTCATCTTCGAAATTTAATTTTTCCTTTGCCATTTTATTTCTCCTATATATTAATATTATTTATTCACTTTGATAAATTATATTACAATCAACATAATTGTCAAGCAATCCAACCCAGTTATGTCCTGATCCCGCCTTGGTTTTCCTTTGCTATTC
>JAENWI010000059.1 GCA_016650115.1 Peptostreptococcaceae bacterium
CTGGCCCTAGTCATTAATGTCATTTTATTATCTTGATCTTCCATCTGATTACCCATAAATATCCTGAGATTTTCCCCATATACAGGCGAGGCTAGAAAATAAGAGTACTCTTTAGTTTTTATCAGCTTAACGGTTTCAAAAATAATGCTTGTATAATAATTATACTTTTCTTTATTTGTATATAAGTCAACATAGTATTCTCCCACTGGTAAACCTGATAAAGATAATGCAAGATCATACTCGCCTTGGCTGTTCTTCCGTGTAACTCTTCTGGTTTTCTCAGCCCCGGTATTAGCATCATTTATAAGAGCCAAAAGCCATTCTTTGTTATCGTCATTGTTTGTGCCTTTTATGAAAAGCTGATTTTTATTTATGTTAAACTGGAGAAAATCATCCTCACTAAAAGTTGTGATTATGAAATCCCAACCCATTACCGCTAATCCGTATTTTTCTGCTGTTTCCTTCTTGACAGCACCTGTATCAATGAGCTGCTCGATCATGGTTTTCCCTTGATTCTTATAGTTTGCTTCTAAAAAGCAGAAGGCCGTCTCCACCAAATCTCGCTTGGTGTATGTACTGTTTTTTTCATATTTTTCAACCATATCTGTCGGCAAGATAGTAAGCTCGTCCGCTTTTTCTACAGAGTTATTCCATTGAAAATCACCATGACTGTCATCATAGCCTAGGACCCTTAGCAATAGAGTATTGTATTGCTGAGCAGTTATTTTGTTGTTTGTACCAAATAGGCTGTCACTGACGCCATTGGAAATGTCGGTTTCATATGCATAGTTTACATATCCCACTGCCCAGGCAGGTACATCAATAAATCTACAAGGGATATTACTCATTTTCTGAGCCTCAGCGTCTTTACCTAAAAGTCTAATGAGGATGATCACCCCTTCGATTCGAGAGGACTCTTTATCCAGTGCGTAACTCTGCCCGTCGCCCTTGAGCAATTGAGACTCCACAAAAAATCCCGCTACACTCCGACTCTCATTATCATTAAATGCATAGGCTGAAATACTTGTGGCCAGAAGTGCTGCAATAATTATTGCCATACCTATTGTCCTTCTGAGATTTTTCATTTATATGGTCCCTTTCTTTTGGATTAATACCAAGAATACTGGTCGACTTCTAATAGTTAGGGGCTGCTGAACAATCCAAAATTTTGAAAAGGTTTGTTCAGTAAGCCCTAGTTAGTCACCTTAATTAAATAAATTCATATATCGTAGTCTGGTTAAATTCTTCACCTGGTCTTATGATTACACTGGGAAAATGAGGGTTTGAGGGGGTCCCCGGAAAATGTTGAGTTTCCAAACAAATCCCATATCTTCTACCATATTGGATGTTTTCCTTGCCATGTATTTCTTTATTGAGGTGATTTGCCGTATAAAGCTGAAGCCCCGGCTGGGTTGTATATGTATTCATTACAATTCCTGTTTTATCTCCAGTCAGTCTTACCGCAAGCTCAGGCTCTTGTGAGCTCTTTCTTTTTTTAAGCACGTAATTTTGGTCGTAACCGTTTCCATAAACCATTTGATAGTGATTATCATCTATTTTTTCACCCAGGGTTTTTTCTGAAGTGAAGTCAAACGGCGTTCCTTCAACAGAAAGATATTTTCCGGTGGGTACTAAGGTTTCATCATTCTCAGTAATGGTATCACTGTCAATCGTTAATAGATGTTCCATAGCACTTCCTGAGTCGTGTCCATTTAAGTTGAAAAACGAATGGTTTGTAATGTTTATCGCAGTAGGTTTGTCTATCACGGCATTATATTTTATAATCAATCTGTTCTCATCGCTTAAAGTGTAAGTAACCTCTAATTTTAGATTTCCCGGAAACCCTTCCTCACCATCAGGACTAAATCCATATAATTTCACCGTACTTTCGTCTATGATTTTATGTTCAAAATTTTTCCCAATAAAATTTGAAGGCCCACTGTGAAGAGAGTTTTTTCCGTTATTTGCTGTAAGCGCATACTCTGATTGGTCAATCTTCAGATATCCATTTTTTATCCTGTTTGCATGTCTCCCAACGACAGCGCCAAAAGCGCTATTACCCTGTTCATAATCTCCTAAACGATCATAGCCAAGGACCACATCTACCGGCAGTTCGTTTCTATCCATAGCAAACAAATGGGTAATGGCAGCACCATAGGTTATTATTCTCGCCTCCATACCCTTGCTGTTTTTGATCGCAACTTGGGAGACCTTCTCACCGTTTGATAAGATTCCATATTCCAGTACATTTATTGACATTAATACACCTCCCTATTTATGCTATATATTCCCAAAAGCTGCCTGATGATTGTCAGGGCTGGATCTTTTCCCTATATTCGGAAACCTTCTCTCTATAGCTGCAAACGATATCTCAATATCCTCCAGTGCTTCATCAACATTAAAGGCTCCCACGGCTACCATGTCCTTTTCACGAATTGTGTTCCATGTGAAGTTTAATCCTACATAAGGGGTGCACCTACCTGCTGCCATGGATTTAATTGTCATAACCGGTTTTTTAGCACTGTGGATAATATTTGCAACCGTTTCTACTTCAACTTGCATTAAAAAACCCATGCAGTTGTAAATCTGAATATATGTTTCAATATCATAACCATTCAAATCAGAATAAATTATCAATTCAGGCATATGGGCCGAAAGCCCTGGTATAAGTCCAGCATCTCTTATCATTTTAGTATAATCATCTATCCGTGTGATTGTAGACAAGTTCTTATTTACCAACTGCTCTGCACTGGCATGATGAATAAGACAAAAGTCCGCTCCAGCGGCAGCACTTTTTTTTATTGTAGCTTCCGCCTCTCTTCTGTCTTTTTCTGAATCTGACACATTTACTAATGGAGTATCCACCTTGATTATTCTTTTACCTGTTTTATCTTCTGCCATCTTTATTGCCGCTTGAAGCTTTGGCTGCTCACTAATGGGTCCCATCAGGGTATCAATTCCAAAATCAAGATATGCTTCAAGGACTGGAACTATCTTTTCCGGCTTATCATAAAGATTAGCAATAAGTTTATCTGCAGAAGGGCTTGTGTGACTCCATCCAAGTAACCAATTGGTTCCTATTATCATTCTGGAAAGAGATATTCCCGCTACTTCAGTACGCGGAAAAGGTTTGTTCAGTACATTCATTTTGTACCTCCTGTTAAAAATTAATTCATTTCACTTCATAAGTATTTTCCACAATTATATCTTAATGCCAATTCATTATCAATATATCTTTGATAGCCACGGTTGTTTTCTTGCGAAAATGTTTATTCCAAAAGAATTACAAGATGCAAGCCTAAGCCAGTGCCTTCTGCTTGGCGAGACAATATTGTGTCGGCTCGTCCATAACTCTCAAAGTCCAAGAACAACCTTGAAGTCCGGCCAATACAAAAAGGCGGATCAAATATTGATCCGCCAGATTTATTCATAACTCGCTTTTCTACTGTAATAGACTTTTTATTATTTCTATGCCCTTTTCAAGTTGCCATTTTTCTACATACTCATCTTCAGAATGGGCCTGCTTTATGCTTCCCGCTCCAAATACTATTGCATTTATTCCTGATTCTTGGAATAGGCTCGCCTCTGTCCAAAAGCCTACTTCATGGAAATCACCGTCAAATAAAGGCTCATTGTTTATTAGCGGAGGTCCATTAAATCTATTTTCGATTTTCGTTTCTTTGCAATTTTGTTTTATAGTATCCACTACATCGTTTAATTTTTCAAAGGTCCTGATAGAGGCTCTATAGGTACACCTTTGTGACACTACATTGCCTGCAGTCCCTCCTTCTATAATACCTACATTAAATCCTAATTCATCCAGTTTAATAATATTGTGTGAAGCTTTTACAATTGCACCTTTTGAATTCATAGATGAATGGGCCGAATCCGAAAAATTTACTAATGTAAAAGAATAGTATCCTTTATGTTTAGAAACATATTTAAGCTCTGTAGGTTCACAAACTATTGCTCGTTTAATGTTATTTTTAAAATCAGATTCTAAGAAGTATTTCACCCCTGTTTTAATTCCTGACTCTTCATCTATTGAAAATAAGACCATTAAATTTTTTGGATTAGCTTCTTTTAAAGCTTTAAGTACCATATAAATATTACCTTTTGTGTCGCAGGCACCTAATCCATAAATTTTATCTTCCTTTACCTTCAAGCTTAAAGGGTCAAAGGTCCATGCATTAGAAGGTTTAACTGTATCCATGTGAGCATTTATCAAAAACTCAGGATTTCCATAGACTGCTATTACATTTGCTTTGTTTTGACTGATGTTTTGAATGTAAATTTTACAATTAGTTGTTGATTTCAAGTATTCGACTAAACACTTTATCATTTCAGAGTAATTACCTTCATATGTGTTTATCTTAATTAAATCATGCAATAATTTCATTCATTTACCTTGCTTTCTATGATTACAGTTCTTGGTCACCTTAAATTTCAGATATTAAAAAATATGATGCATTCTTATTTTGATATTTACCTTTAATTATATAGTTTTTACCTTTTCTGATTTGTTCATTAATCAATCTGTATATTTTTGAATTATTTTGCTGAACCCAAAAACTATTTCCTAAACTCTCTATATCATCTTTTGCAATATCGTAATCAGCGAGTTCATATTGTTCTACCTTGTTGCTTAAAAGTGTTTCAAATGGATTTTCTTTAGGTATCTTGGTTTTAATTAACAAACTGTTTTTACGTGTGTGTACAAATCCATATGCCATGATATTTAATGGATAAATATTCTTCAAGTATATATTTGAACTTGAATTATCAGTCTGTAATATAAATGTAAGATAATCCTTATCCTGTACCAAATGTAGAGCTAAAGCAAATGTAAGAGAGCCTAATCCTTTTGCCTCATGGCTGTTATCAACTAATAATGTCCATTCGTGAGCAATTGTAGGATCCGAAACATTTCCAACCATACAAAGCTTAGATACAGGTATACCATCTATTAATAAACCTGCTGTTAAACCTGCTCCAATAGTTCCGAAATTCGCAAAGGTCCAGTCTGGTGCAGCCATTCCTGCTCCATATGCTTTTTCATTCAATTGTATTAATTCATAGATAAAATCGAATCCTTCAGTTGTTGCCGGATCATAAAATATAGTATTGTATGGAAAGTTTTCCATTAGGGCTTTATATTTATCCCAGTGCGCTTTGTTGACTATTATAAATACTTCTATATTTAAACCATCATATTCCTTTAATACTTCATTCATTTCTGTCTCCTCCTAATTAAAATTTGATATTCTTTGTTGCATAGAATATAATTTTATGAAGCCATTTGCTTCTGTTCCACTCCATTTTGATTGTTGTGCATACACTGCTATGTTTTCGTTAACTAAAGAGTTTGGTGAACTTACCTCTACTACTTGAATGTTATTTGGTTCAACCTTTATTTTTACAATTCCATTTACTTTTTCTTGCACTGAATCTGCATATGCCTCTATATTTTTAACCAAAGGTTCATAATATAGCCCGCCATATACTAAGTCTGACCAATCAGTAGAAGCATGTCTATTAAACATTATTTGTCTTTTAGTTAAAACAATCTGTTCTAATTTTTTATGAGCTTCAATTAATGCTAACAATGCCGGAGATTCGAACATAATTCTTCCTTTAATACCTATTATGCAATCTCCAACATATATATTGCTTCCATAACCGTAGGATCCTAAAATCGCATTAAGCTTTGATATGAGTTCTACCCCTTTTATCTCTTGATCATTTAATTTAATAGGAAGTCCTTTTTCAAATTCTATCTTTAAATACTCTTTGGTTTTTGATTCATCTCTCTTTGTTAGTGTATATGCAAAGCTATCTGGCTCCATATTTTGATCGATTTCTGTTCCCGAAACAGTTATACCAAATATATTTTCATTAATAGAGTACTTCTTAAGCTCTTTATTAACTTCAAATCCTTTTGATTCCAGATACCTAATTTCTTCATCCCTTGTAATATTCAATTCTTTTATTGGTGCAATTATAATTGCCTTTGGATTCAGGGTAGTCAATGATGCTTCAAATCTAACTTGATCGTTGCCAACAGCTGTTGACCCGTGAGCCACTAAATTTGTTCCTTCTTCTTTAGATATCTTAAGTATTTCTTCTGCTATAACGTATCTATCGGCACACATTAATGGATATTCATCTTCGTATAAACCATTTAGTTTTATCAAATATTGTATAATATTTTCATAAATAACTTCTGTAGCATCTACTGTGTAATGCTTTATGCTTCCTAATTTTTTTGAATATTCTTCAATTTCTTTTAGTTTGCTGTCACTAAATCCACCTGTATTTACAACAGCTGTGATTACATCATAGCCTTTTTCTTTTAGATATAGCACACAAAACGAAGTGTCTAATCCTCCTGAAAATGCCAATATAACTTTTTTCATACTTTTATTCTCCTTCATATTTATTTAAATTTTATTCATAGCTTCCCGTCTTTTTCATATTCCTACAACAATATAAACTAATTATAACTATAAATGTATAATTATGCAACAATTATTTTGATATTTTTGCATTATTGATTTTACTATGTTTTATTTAAATACAAAAATGGTTTCACCTCACCATTTTAGAATAGATAAAGTACGACCAAATCAGCTGAATTTTATTTTGTTAAAAATTATTTTACCGCTTTTTATGGTCGTTAATACTTTAATATCTTTAATTTCATTTTCTTCGATATGAAAAATATCCTGATCCAAAATCACTATATCTGCCAGTTTTCCTGTTTCAAGGGTTCCTTTTTTATCTTCTTCAAATATTGCATACGCCCCATTTACAGTAAACATTTTAATGGCTTCATAAACACTTATTCTATGTTTTTTCACAGGGTGATTGACCGCTGAATAAATGCCTAGTAAAGGATCAGCCGGTGTCACATCACAATCCGAGCCTCCACATATAATAACACCCTCTGATATAATTTCATATAGTGGGCTGGTATCTTTGTAATGCTCTCCTAAACGCTCTTCATTAAGTTTATTTGGTCCCCCCCACAAGTACTCATATGTGGAAGTCATTGAAAATATCAAGCCTAATTCTTTTGCTCTTTTTATTTGAGAACCGTTAGGCAACTCAACATGCTCAAGCCGATGTCTCAGCCCGAAAATCCCTGTTTTTTCAATGGCATATTCGTGAGCTGTTATAGCCTGCTCTACCGCTCTATCTCCAATAGTGTAAAGCGCAAGCTGAATTTTATTTTCATAACATTCTAAAACAAATTCATTCAGCTCCTCTTGTATAAAATACAAATCGCCATTACTCCCCGGGCAATCGGCATAATCGAAGGACAACGCCGCAGTTTTTGAACTAAAAGTACCGTCAATATAAAACGAACCACCAATTCGTCCCAGATTCATCTTCTTCACCTTATTAATGTCCATTGTCTGGTAAAATAAGACTATATCAATCTGAAACTGATCAAAATTTTCATAAATGAACTCAGCATC
>JAENWI010000533.1 GCA_016650115.1 Peptostreptococcaceae bacterium
GATGATCGCCTCTGAATGCATATTCGGACCTAGAGTGCCTCTGGCTTCAATCCAAGGTTTTTCTGCATGTGTCATCATTTCCAATTGACTGCCGGAGTACTGATTATACACTTCAAAAACCCTATCTATTATGGCCCTTTGCTCCACTGTTACACTAGCGTCCAAGGGTGCTGCCTTGGGGGTATCAATAGGATCAAACATACCATAAGAGGTGTTGAATTCATGATATATCGTTACATTTACAGGACCATGAAGCCAAGCTTGAAAGTTTTCTCCAGGGAAAAGCTCTTTGTCGGTGATGGCTATCGTCCAGCCCTCACAATAATATAATAGCTTTTGCAGCTTCAAAGGATTAACTTTGTTGTTACTGCCGTCTGCCAAAGTGAGTAAATACTTAGCAACATTAACAATATCGGCCATTTCTTCACTCCCCTTCTTATTGAAAAACATTCCCATACCTCCTGCTTGTATTGAGCCAGGAACAGAGAAAACACGTGGTAACCCTTCTCTATACAAAACATTTGTAACATAGGTTGGTTACAAGAAAGCCACTATCTGGAATATGAAAATAATGTGGAGAAAATGTAAAATCAGAAATACTTGTTGGAATTAGGCTGTAGCATAGGTAGTTGCCCATATTCCTGTTCTCTGGAGATCATGAGCGATGAATAGAGCAAAGCTGGGAATCAGTATTCATGTTTCTGAGTCAGAACCATTCTTTAGCAGGAACAAAATTGTCAGAGGGGATTCTTTTTTAGGGGTATAACCATAAAAAGCATGTATGTAAAAATATGGTACATAACTACATTTTCTTGGTATCTGGTCTGCTTTTATTAGGGTATTGAGAATGGCCCCTCTTTTTGTGCCCTTCAGCGGCCTCTTGGTGAATTGCATTCAAACTCGGTGCTTCAGTACTGCGCTATACCTTATATGGGATTTTTATTGGCAAACAGCTGTTCGTACAAATTCTCAAATTGTCCAATCTCATTTTCAGAGAGTTCAACAAATTCATTCTCTTGCGC
>JAENWI010000364.1 GCA_016650115.1 Peptostreptococcaceae bacterium
CTGGGTAATGACCTCTTAAATGGAATAGCCGTAGTACCAGCCGATGTTACCCTTAGTTTTGTGAGTTCGACCAATGGCAACGTTACGTTAAATACCACGACAGGTTCTGTCAATGTAGCAGCAGGAACACCTGCCAGTACCTATTCTCTGGTTTACCAGATCTGTGAAGTGCTGAATCCATCCAATTGCAGTCAGGCTACCGTTACGGTACCTGTAAGCATCGCTCCGCTGACAGCAGTAGCTGATGCGGGCAATGCAAGCAGTTATACCGGAGGCACAGCAGTAGCCAATGTTTTAGCGAATGATTTACTCAATGGGGTAGCAGTGGTCCCGGCCGAGGTTAACTTAAGTTTTATCAGTTCGACCATTTCAGGAGTTACTTTAAACCCGGTAACCGGTGCCGTTAGTGTAGCAGCGGGCACCGCTGCAGGCACCTACACGCTGGTATACCAGATTTGTTCCGTACTAAATCCATCCAATTGTACCACAGCCAATGCGGTTGTGACAATCGATGCACCAGCCATTTTGGCTGTAGCCGATGCAGGATCAGCCAATGGTCTGACCGGAGGTACGGCAGTAACAAATATATTATCGAATGATTTATTGAACGGTGATCCTGTGGTACCGTCAGAAGTAGCCATAAGCTTTGTGAGTTCAACCAATTCCGGAGTTACTTTGAGCGGAAGCAATGTAGTGGTAGCCGCAGGAACCCCTGCAGGCAACTACACGCTGACTTACCAAATATGTGAAGTATTGAACCCGACCAATTGTGACCAGACCACGGTAACTGTTACGGTGAGTAGTGCACCGATAGATGCCATAGCTGATTCAGGCATCAGTGTGAACGGTTACGATGGAGGAATATCCTTTGGCAATGTACTGGGTAATGATTTACTCAACGGTTCGGCCGTCATGCTCTTGCAGGTCAACCTGAGCCAGGTAAGCTCTACCAATGCGGGAGTGAGCCTGGATCCGGCCACAGGAGATGTAGTGGTGGCAGTGGGAACCGCGGCAGGTAACTACACCTTGACCTACCAGATTTGTGAGAAACTAAATCCAACCAACTGTGCTCAGGCTTCAGTTACCGTACCGGTAACTCCTGCCGTGATTGATGCAGTTGATGGCAACGGAACAGTGAGCGGCATAACCGGCGGCACCACCATCGCCGATGTATTATACAATGATTTACTCAATGGTGTTTTGGTTAGTCATTCGGAAGTTACGCTGACCCTTGTCAGCTCAACCAATGCGAATGTGACTTTGAATACAACCACCGGAGCGGTCGAAGTAGCCCCTGGCACTCCTGCGGGCACCTATTATGTGACTTACCGGATCTGTGAGATACTGAATCCAACGAATTGCGATGAAGCCGTTTCGACGGCCATAGTCACCGCGGCACCGATCCTGGCTAACAGTGATGCTGGCAGCAGTGTGAACGGTTACGATGGAGGAATATCCTTTGGCAATGTACTGGGTAATGACCTCTTAAATGGAATAGCCGTAGTACCAGCCGATGTTACCCTTAGTTTTGTGAGTTCGACCAATGGCAACGTTACGTTAAATACCACGACAGGTTCTGTCAATGTAGCAGCAGGAACACCTGCCAGTACC
>JAENWI010000147.1 GCA_016650115.1 Peptostreptococcaceae bacterium
CGGAAGTTTTATCAAAAAATTACTGATATTTATGCGACTGCCATTGATTACGATGTAAATGCAGGTGCCACAAAGCGGTTTTTTGCGACTGTACAAAACAAGCTTCATTGGGCGATTCATGGGCAGACTGCTTCAGAAGCAATTTATACTCGCGCTGATGCCGAAAAGGAACATATGGGGCTAATCACATGGAAAGATGCACCTCATGGAAAAATTCAGAAATTTGATGTATCGATAGCTAAAAACTACCTAAATAAATTTGAAATGGGACAGTTACAGCGGCTGGTTTCTGCATATTTGGACATTGCAGAGGATATGGCACTTCGACACATACCTATGACCATGCTGGATTGGGAAACACGCTTGAACCGTTTCATACAGGCAACTGATCGAGATGTTTTAATGGATGCAGGAAAGGTGACGGCAGAAATTGCTAAGGCTCATGCTGAAAGCGAATTTGAGAGATATCGCATTATCCAGGATAGGTTGTTTCAATCAGACTTTGATAAGTTAATTGATGGGATAAGGGATGAAGAATAACATTTTAAAGCATCCAATTTGACGGGTTTAAAAAAGAAGTTGGTAAAAATTCATTTGTATAATCTCCTCAAAAGTGGATTTTAACAACGGAATCAATTAGTTTAATCAAAAATTATAATGTTGGTTAATTGCACATATAATTCAGAGGGGTTTGACTATGAAAAAATGTATTTTGATACCGGACTCATTTAAAGGAACCATGACGTCAATTCAGGTTTCAACTATAATGAAACAGGTTATACTGGATCATTGGCCAGATTGTGAAGTAATCTCCATACCTGTTGCGGATGGCGGAGAAGGCACAGTAGATTGCTTTCTCCAAATTTTGGGTGGAGAAAAGATATCTGTTAAAACTAAAAACCCGTATATGGAGGAGATTGACAGTTTTTATGGGTTGGCTGGAGATGTAGCAATTATTGAGATGGCTGCATCGGCCGGTCTGCCTTTGGTGATGGACAGACTAAATCCTTTGGAAACAACTACTTATGGAGTAGGTGAACTTATTACGGATGCGATTGCCCGTGGCAGTAAAAAATTAATCATTGGATTAGGCGGAAGTTGCACAAATGATGCCGGTGCGGGAATGGCTGCAGCGTTGGGAACGAAATTTTACAATGCAAAGCGAGAAAGCTTTATCCCAGTAGGCGGAACACTGTCAAAAGTTAGGAGCATAGACAAAAAGGAAACAGAGTTATTGACAAAAGGATTAGAAATAATAGGGATTTGTGATATTGATAATCCGATGTATGGTGAACAAGGCGCCGCATATGTTTTTTCGCCTCAGAAGGGAGCTGACCAACCGATGGTTGAATTGTTAGACAGGGAACTCAGGATTTTTGCCGCAGTAATGGAAAAGGAATCTGGAGTTGAAGTGTCTAACATGAAGGGGGCGGGCGCTGCAGGCGGCATGGGGGCTGGTGTTATTACATTTCTTAATGGTTATCTTAAACAAGGAATTAATACGGTTTTGGATTTGGTGGAATTTGAAAAACTTCTGGAGGGATGCGATGCAGTGTTCACCGGGGAAGGACGTTTGGATACCCAAAGCTTTTTCGGGAAAGTAGTTGCAGGCATAGCGCGCCGGGCCAAACCCTACAATATACCAGTAATAGCCGTTGTAGGCATTATGGATGAAAACATGTCTGAAATTTTCGATGAAGGTGTGACAGAAGTCTATGAAACAGCACGTGGACGCAATAACTTTGCAGAGATAAAAGCAAACTGCATCGAGGATTTACGACTTGCGCTGGAGGGGATTCCTATGATATGTAAAAAATAAATTCAACTTGTTGATAAACTTAAAGTGTAGATCAGGTAATTATTGGTGCCATTTGTTGAGGAAATAAAAAATATTAACTTTATGAAGATGATGAGCTTGATGAAAAAGCAACTGTTCGGAAATTCCGAATGGTTCAAATCGAAGGAACCAGATAGGTTTCAAGATGAGTTGAATTTTAATGTTATCTTGTATCAAACAGATGAAGGCAAGGTAAACTCTAAAAAAGCCACTCAATTTAGAATTTGGGCAATATAAACTTTAAAGGAATACATTCTCAAGGTTTAGCGTTGCGTGGCTTTTTCCTTTTTCAAAACATTTTGACCAAAACGTTGATTTGTTGAAAAAGTTTTGGAAGATAAAGAATATAGTGGTCTAAGAAAAGGACAATAAAATGACCTGATAATAATGGGCAAGTGCTTGTGAAGAAGCTGCTAAGGTTGGAACGAGTATGAAGAAACGATTGCTATCTATTGATAATGACTCAGATGATTTCCCCAATTATATATTAGGATTAATTGAGCGGACAATCAGCTAGGGCCTGGTGGCGCCGCCGGGGCGCATTTCAAATAAAGACATTTCGTTTAAAGTATGTTTTTCTTGCCGCCAAAATAATCAAAACTGCTAGATGTGTGATTATGAAGTTGTTAAAAAAAATCGAAAGATGGCGATGTAAATGTTATAATAGGAAGGTTGCAGTCTAAATTCTTCGTAAAACAGTGTTCTGTAAAGTTAATTTGAAATGCACGTGGAATTTAGTCAGTACAGTATTACAGACCTCAACAAACCACTTAAATCACAAGGAGTTATTATGAATCGGGAATCATTTGCAAAAAAAATAAGTAAATTTCTATTCTATGGTTGGATTATCATTGCATTATCAGCACTTGCAACATTTTTCTCTTCACCCGGCCAAACATATTCAATATCCGCTTTTATAAATTCATATATAGTCGATTTTGGCTATTCAAGAACTCTAATATCTAGCATATATTCTGCGGCTACTATATTATCCGGATTTCTACTTGTTTTTATGGGTAAAGCAGTTGATCGATTTGGTCAAAGGCGAATGTTGGTTATAGCTGGAACCACATTGAGTCTTGCTTGTTTCTTTAACAGTTTTGTTGCAAATATTCCAATGATATTCATCGGTTTTTTCTTGTTAAGATATTTTGGGCAAGGATCATTGACTTTAATTCCAGGTTCTTTAGTTCCGCAATGGTTCGAAAAGAAAAGAGCGCTAGCAATAAGCCTTTTAACTTTAGGTACGATATTTGGAACCATAATTGTACCTAGAATCAATATATATATGATTGAAACGTATGGATGGCAAACAGCTTGGCGAGGATGGAGTTTATTAATCTTAGTCCTGTTTGTGCCTCTCATGTGGATTTTTATTGTTAATAAACCTGAAAACATTGGTATGCTGCCGGATAATATGCCTGTTCGGAGTAATCATGATATAGCATATGAATTAGAACTTGTAACACAACGTTCATTCACTTTAAATCAAGCAATAAAAACAAAGGAATTCTGGTTTATAGGACTTATATCTATGTTAATTCCTATGATTAGTACAGGTATGATCTTTCATTTTTATTCAATCATGTCCGAAAGAGGTATAAATGAAACTGAAACAGCAACGATTATTGGTTTCATCGCTTTACCTGGACTTAGCATGCCCCTAATTGCAGGTACAATAATCGATCGTTATAGATCTAAGTATATTATTTTCACGTCCCTGTTGTTTATTATGTTTGATTTGATTTATATTCAATATACCTCAACGCCATTGACCGCTGGAATATTCTTGCTAATATATGGATTTTTCAGTAATGTTCAAAGTATTACGTTAAATGTTATTTGGGTAAGATACTTTGGGCGATTATATCTTGGTTCAATACGTGGAGCATCCACAGTCTTTGCAGTCGTTGGTTCTGCCCTTGGAACGGTCCCATTCGGATTGAGTTATGATATGACAGGTAGTTACAAAACGGCTTTTATCTTGATGGCAATGGCTACATTCATGGGAATGATATTATCATTAACAATTAAAAAACCAACAAAAAAGTCAGTATATTAAGTATGGTCTATCAGCTAGGGCCTGGTGGCGCACTTAGGGCGCGAAAGGCAGGCAGTGGATGCAATCGAAGGAAACATCAAAAGCATTCATTCGTTGGTTTTGAGAGAAATTGATAACCAAAATGCTGGAAATTCCAAATGAAGATTTTGTAGATATGGTAGTATGTAAATTATGTGAAACTGAATTTATAAGGACATAGGATTAACTTGGAATCTGGCCGATTAAATTTGGAAACCCAGCCGGATCAGCATTTTCCTGTCCTGATCAATATTGTTTCCGGAGGTTGTTAACAGGTCGCCCGTTATTGTGGCATTTGCTCCTGAAAGGAAGGCTTTTTTTTCGGATTCTTCCAGAAGACTTCTGCCGGCGGCGAGCCGGATAGCAGCCGTGGGATTTAAAAAACGAAACATGGCAATTACTCTTAATATATCATTTTCGGTCAGCGGGCTGATGTTTTCAAAAGGAGTCCCCTCAATGGGCA
>JAENWI010000466.1 GCA_016650115.1 Peptostreptococcaceae bacterium
TACATTTACAGATACAGGGGGGCGAAAAAAATGAATATTAAAGAATCTTTAATGGATGAGATGATTTTTAGCGAAGTTGATGTCCTGGAAATTATTAGCAAAGATGGGTTATTCAACACTGTTTCAACTGTTAAAAAAACGATTGCTGAAATGTATCTGAAAGTATATATAAATGAAGTTGAGATGATTTCTCTTCTTTGCCTGACCAGAAACCTGGAGGAACTTACTCTTGGGTTTCTTTTCAATGAAGGAGTAATTGAGTCTATTGAAGATGTGAAAAAGATTTCATATAACGATAGAATGCATGTGATGCATATAATTCTCAGGGATGAGATTCAGGTGGACAGGATGGCCAGTTTAAGAAGCGTTACGGCCAGCTGCGGGGAATGCCTGACTTATATCAATCCCTTGAAGCAGGAGCTATTTCGGGCTGTTGAGAGCCGATCTGATGTTTATATTGGTGAAATCATTAAAAAAATGACTGAATTTGAACGTGGATCGGAAATATTCAGCAGGATAGGAAGTGTGCACAGTGCTCTTTTGCACACAAAGGAAAAGGATTATTTTGCAGAAGATCTGGGTAGGCACAATTGCATTGATAAAGTCGCGGGAATGATGCTTCTCGAGGAAAAATTGAATCTTGCTGAAGAGGCCATTCTCTTCACCAGTGGGAGAGTACCTTCGGAAATCATGATTAAAGCCGTCAGGCTTGGCATTCCAGTTGTAGTTTCAAGAACAACACCCACTCTGTCGGCGGTTAGTATGGCCAAACAGTATAATATTACTTTAATCGGATATGCCAGAAAAGGTGGGGGAATTATATATAGTTGTCCAGAACGGTTAAAGATGAATCAATAGTTACCATTTTTCGACTTTCAGATAAATGTGAGCATTAATATTGCCATCTTACAATGTTGCTAAATAATAATGTATCTCCATAAAATCTACATATATATTAATTAAAATAGTCGCATGAGATATATTCTAATGGAAAAAATGGTGCTGAAGAATGGTTTGTTACCAGTTCCTCATGTCATTGATATACACAAAAGAAAAGGAAAATATATGTCACAAAATATTACAACTAAAACACTGAATATAGGTGGGATGACCTGCGTAAACTGTGAAAGTAAAATTGAAAGACGGTTAAAAAATATTGAAGGCATAATCAATGTTAAGGTGAATTATTCAAAGGGAACCGCTGTCATAACTTATGATTCAAGCATAACAAGCATAA
>JAENWI010000468.1 GCA_016650115.1 Peptostreptococcaceae bacterium
AGCTCCTTCTTCCGCAGCCTCTTCGTAATACTTTTCAATTTTCTCTAATTCGCTATATCGTGCAGATACTTAGCAAAACCAAAGGTCTTTTTGACACCATCAGAAGTTACTTTAACTTTTTGGTCGAGATTGGTTTGGCTTCTGTGAGCTTCATCCGAAATACAAATTACATTGGTTCTTTCTGTAAGCAGTTCAGTGTCTTCTGTAAATTTGTGAATAGTGGTCAAGAAAACGCCACCGCTTTTTCTATCTTGAAGTAATGTTCTCAATTCTGCTCTGCTTTCTACGCTTGTAACATTATTATCACCAATAAAAAATTTGGCGTTGGTAAATTGTCCTGAAAGTTGGTCGTCTAAATCTGTTCTGTCTGTTATGAGTACAATAGTTGGACTTTCAAAATGCTTGCTTTTCATCAACAAACGAGTGAGGTACAACATTGTATAACTTTTACCGCTACCTGTCGCACCAAAATAGGTTCCTCCTTTTCCGTCTCCATCAGGCTTTTCGGCTTTTTTAATATTCTCGTATAATACACGAGCTGCATAATATTGAGGATAGCGACAAACTATTTTCTCATCTTTTTTAGACGAATCAGGAATGTAAATAAAGTTCTGAATAATATCCCGCAAACGGTTTTTATGCAGCATTCCTTGAACCATAGTAAACATACTGTCTATGCCATCCACGTCTTTTGCCAAGCCTGCAATTCTTCGCCAAGCGTAGTAAAATTCATAAGGGGCAAAGAATGAACCTGCTTTGTTGTTTACGCCATCACTAATGATGCAAAAAGCATTATACTTGAACAGTTCGGGAATGTCTCTTTTGTAGCGAGTTGTTAATTGAACAAAGGCATTATGTATGGTTGTATTTTCCTGTATTGCGGTTTTAAATTCAAAAACCACCACAGGCAAGCCATTGATGTACAGAATGCCATCTGGAATACGCCTTTCTGTGCCTACAATTTCAAGCTGGTTGACGAATTTGTAAATATTGGTATCAGGTGGATATTGTAATTCTGGTTCGGCAGCTATGATGTCTAAATTTTTGCTCTTTCGTTGACGGTCTAAACCTGCAAAATCAATGAGCTAAATATGAATGTCTTTTTGACTTCTATCTTCTCGTTTTAGAATAAAGCCGTCTGCCATCCATTGCATTATTTTTTTGTTGCTTTCGTAAAGGTCTGCTGAAGAAAGCGTTTTGAGTTGCATAATAATGGACTGCGCTTCAATTTCG
>JAENWI010000244.1 GCA_016650115.1 Peptostreptococcaceae bacterium
ACAACGATCAGTTCGATAAGGGTAAAGCCCTTTCGATTGTTTAGTTTTTTAGTAAATAATTCCATCATAATAATTTTGTCCTCCTTTGGTTATTTAGAGCAATTGAACTCGATTGGTTATTTAGAGCAATTAAACTCTAGTGGTTATAGATTCCTTTATTAAATTGATTATAACTTGTTTATATACAGATATCAATAGATTTTAAAAATATTTTTTTTGGCTTACCCCTTTTATTTTCAACGTTATTAAAGTATAATTATGATAATAAAAGACTATGAAATTTATGGTTGAATTGAATCAGGAGGACACCTATGGTTATAGAAATATATATGCCTGCAGTACTTGTATGTTTGATTACTTTTCTGGCTACGGCTTATGTATCTGTAAAGTTTTGCGGAAACATAAAAAAGTCTGTTAATCAATTGAAATCAGTAGTTGTTACAATGAAGCATATGGCACCCTGTTATATGGAAAACCTTGAAATTCTGGAAGAATCCATGTCAAAACTCAGGGATAAAACAGTACTGGAGGCATGGAAAAACTTTTGTCAGGATACCAGTATGCTTTTAGGGGGTAAAATTACACCTGAGCCAAAGGCATATTTTAATTATAAGGATATTTATGCAGTTCCACGAGGAGAAAAGGAATTTTCCGCTTTGTGGACTGTTTTGTTTGCTTTGGGAGTTTTTGTATTCTGCCTGACTCCTGCCATCCTGCTGATTGGCCGTCTAAATATGGAACAACTTCCATTTGCTATTGGTGTTTCTTTGGGCTGTGTTGGATTTATCGCGATGGTATTTGCCGTGTTTTTCGTTTATTCCCGGAAAACAGCAGATTACGCAGAAAGAGAATTGGCTTTGTTTGTAAGGGGGCTGGAAACCGTATTGCCTGTTGGGAGTATTGGTGCACAGACAGGTCTTCTTCTTGAAGGGACCAGGCAAAACAACCTTGCTTTTGAAAAAACCTCAAAAGATATTGGGGATAAAATCGATAATTTTGCTGTTAAAGGAATTACCCCTATAGTTGCCAGATCTTTTCGGGACGCTATTGCGCAACATCTGGAGCCAAGCATGAATCTGATGGAAACAAATCTGTCAGAGCTGTCAACAGCCGTTGTGGAAAGACAGGAAGAGGGGATGAGAGCCCTTGCGGACACTTTTGCAGACAGGCTGACCAATACAATTGACGGTCGGATCAATTCCATGTGTGAAAATGTGGATAAGATTAACGGCTCAATGAAGGAACTGGAAAATAATATGAATAACTCCATCTCAACCCTGGAAGCAAGCCTGCAGGCAGACAGAGGTGCTTTGACCGAGGCATTTGAGAGGATTAAGGAAGCTGCGGAAATACAAAAAAATGCTTCTGAAAATATCAGTGTTCTGAGCAGACATCTGGAGACAACAGGGAAACTGGTTGAAACTTTAAATAACTGGGATGGATTAATTGAGAAGAGTTCCAATGCCATAGCGGACTCTCTGCGCAGTGCAGTGGAATCCAACGCAGAGACCACCAGAAATCTTGTCAGTACTATGGAATCGGTAGCAAACGCAGAAACGGAACAGCATGAAAAAGCGTCTCAGGCAGCCACCCAGTTCCTGAATGATATCATCCTGGAAATGAACAAGGTTCTGGATGGTGTTGGACGTGAAATAATGGGGAGCATCACAACGGCTTCTACAGATATTGAAAAGAGCTCGAATACGATTGCGAATTCACTTCGTGCAGCAGTTGAGTCAAACGTGGAGACTGCAAAAGGGCTCGCTGGAACGATGGAATCACTGGCAAATGCTGGGACGGAACAATATGAAAAGGCAGCAGAGGCTGCGGCCCAGTTCCTGAATGATGTAATCATTGAGATGAATAAGGCGATGGACGGAGTAGGACACGAAATAGCTGAGAGTATTACAAAAGCATCCTCTGATAGTGTTATAATTATTGATCGATTAGCGGAAAAAACGGGACAACTTAAGGAAGAATATGACACTTATTTCTCACGCGTAGAGAATCAGTCACGTGCCAGCATGGATGACATGGATTTCCATGTTCAGTCTGTTATCGGTAGATTCTCGGAGGATGCGATGGTTGTTATGAATAAGCTTGAAGAGAATATTACAAAAGCCATGGGCATGTTTGAAGGGAATACCACTGAACTGCTTTCAAGTCTGGATGAACAGTCAAGAAGTATCGGGTTATATGCTCATGATTTAAATATTGATATTGCTGATTTGTCAGTGAACTTAAAGGAATCTGTCAAAATATTTACAGATCAGATTCAAGGTGGTGTGGAGAGAACCTTCCAGGACTTTGATGAGGGGCTTTCTGAAGTAAGCGGCAGGCTGGCCAATACAGTGGAAAGTATTCGGGAGTCTGTTGAAAATTTACCAAAGGCACTTAGAGATGGAAAATAATATCAACTTTATAACAACTAAACTTAGAAATACGATTAAGGAAATGTCCGCAAGGTTTCTGTTGGTGGAAGAATTCCCTTTTGAAGAAAGAGGGGA
>JAENWI010000252.1 GCA_016650115.1 Peptostreptococcaceae bacterium
GACATCTTTCCATCAATTTTGCTTTGCAAAATTGGGACAAGATTGGTGCCGTAGAATTCTGAAAATCACAGATTTGCGAATTCCTGACAGACATCTTTCCATCAATTTTGCTTTGCAAAATTGGGACAAGATTGTCTACGCTTCTGCTTTTGCATCTGCAATTGCCTGGAATGTTCTAACAGCCTTTGATAATGGTGATTGAATACTTCCCAAGAATTTTGAAATAAGCTCTTCTCTTGAAGAAAGTCCTGCAATAATTTGTATTCCTGCAGCATCATAATAAGTACCTTCAACAACACCTGCTTTGAATCCCATTTTTTTGTAATCTTTCATAATGCCGTTTAGTATTCTGGCTGGCATTACAGCATCTTCTAATCCAAATGCAAATGCGCTTGGTCCGTCTAATACTTCAGCTAATTTTTCATACTTTGTTCCTTTTATTGCTCTCTTTACAAGAGTATTCTTATAAACAGTATAATCTACATTTGCTTCACGAAGTTTCTTTCTCATAGCATCTGCCTGTGCAACCGATATACCTATATAATCAATAACAATTGCTGACTGCGCTCTTTGCAGTTTTTCCATTATCTCATCTATAACTACCTGTTTTACTTTTTGTGCTTCAACTGACATAATTTTCTCCTTTCTTCAGTAATTCCTAGTACATATAAAAAAGCCTTGTCCATAGCAAACAGACAAGGCCAATATTTTATATTGTACCTCGGCGGGGTATTAAGCTTTCGCTCCCGCTGTCTACGGTTTTATTTCTAATTTATTCATTTAGCTATAAATAGTTAAATTACAATTTTGCTTGGTTCACTTTGATTCCAGGTCCCATAGTAGTTGCTATTGTAACACTTCTTAAATATTGTCCTTTAGCTGCTGAAGGCTTCGCCTTTGCTACTGCATCTATTAGCGTTGTGAAGTTTTCAACCAACTTTTCTGACCCGAATGAAACTTTACCAATTCCAGTGTGTATGATGTTTGTTTTGTCGAGTCTGTACTCAACTTTACCAGCCTTGATTTCTTCAAGAGCTCTAACAACATCCATGGTTACAGTACCCGACTTAGGATTTGGCATCAGACCCTTAGGTCCTAAAATTTTACCCAGTCTACCTACAACACCCATCATGTCCGGGGTAGCAACTACTACATCAAAATCAAACCAGTTTTCTGTTTGAATCTTTTTAGCAAGTTCTTCACCACCTACATAATCAGCTCCTGCAGCTTCTGCTTCCTGAGCCTTAGGTCCCTTGGCGAATACTAAAACCTTATTTGTTTTTCCTGTTCCGTGCGGTAATACGATTGCGCCTCTAACCTGCTGGTCAGCATGTCGTCCGTCTACCCCTAGTTTGATATGAACTTCAATAGTTTCATCAAATTTTGCTTTTGCATTCTTTACTACTAGTTCAAATGCTTCAGCAGTATCATATAAATTTGTTTTATCATATGTTTTTACTGCTTCGTTGTAATTTTTTCCTCTTTTAGGCATTTCTTTTTCCTCCTTGTGGTACAAACGGCCTTAGCCTCCCAACTATTAATCTTTTACAATGATACCCATGCTTCTTGCTGTTCCCTTGATCATCTCTGTTGCTGACTCAATGCTTGATGCGTTTAAATCCGGCATCTTAATTTTTGCAATTTCACTTGCTTGTTCTGTTGTAATAGTAGCTACTTTTTTATTGTTTGGTTCGCCGGAACCCGATTTAATATCAGCTGCCTTCTTTAGCAATACTGCTGCAGGAGGAGTCTTTGTGATAAATGTGAATGATCTGTCTGCGTATACGGTGATAACTACAGGAATAATCATTCCAGGTTGATCGGCTGTTTTTGCATTAAACTGTTTGCAGAAATCCATAATGTTAACGCCCTTTTGACCAAGTGCTGGACCTACTGGAGGTGCTGGTGTCGCGTTACCTGCGGGAATCTGGAGTTTAATAATACCTTCGACTTTCTTTGCCATTTTGTATTCTCCTTTCTCTAAATTTTATCCACCTGTCCAAATTCAAGTTCTACAGGTGTATCTCTTCCAAACATAGAGATTCTTACTTTTAGTGTCTGTCTTTCCATGTTAACCTCTTCGACAACTCCCATGAAGCTTTCGAAAGGACCATTGATCACTTTTACACTATCGCCAACCTCTACATCCAGGTCGATGTATACTTTTTCTATTCCCATTCTTCGTACTTCCTCATTGGTCAGAGGAATTGGTTCAGAACCATGACCTACAAATCCAGTTACCCCTTGCGTGTTTCTGACAAGATACCAGGATTCATTTGTAACAATCATTTTTATCAGTACATAACCAGGGAAGATTTTTCTTGTTTTTACCTTCCTTTGGCCATTCTTAATCTCTACTCTGTCTTCTGTAGGCACAATGATGCTAAGAACAAGGTCTTGCATTCCTCTGTTCTCAACAATTTTTTCTATATTAA
>JAENWI010000125.1 GCA_016650115.1 Peptostreptococcaceae bacterium
CACTGCCTATTACCGAAGCGATGATACTGTAAAGTCAAAGGGTGAAGGAATCGGCCTCTATATTGCAAAAGAGAATATTGAACGCTTAAACGGCACCATTTCCATTACCTCCAAAAAAGATAAAGGAAGCACCTTTGTGATTAAGGTGCCCCGGTCAAGCCCAATATAAGCATCCGACATTGGGCTTGGTTTTTTGAGAGCCCTTGCAATAGCTCATTTCAATAAAAAATTATCCACAGGCTACCTGTTAATAACTAGTCGATATTGGGCTTGTTAGTCTTTTAATTGCTTCATCCGTACTGTCTTTGCTTGCAAAAGCAGTCAGTCTGAAGTAACCCTCGCCATTTGGTCCAAAACCAACTCCTGGGGTCCCGACAATATGATACTCGCTGAGCAGTTTGTCGAAAAAACTCCACGAATCCATTCCATCCGGTGTCTTTAACCAGATATATGGGGCGTTAATTCCGCCGAAAGCCTTATAACCGAGGCCCTCAAGGCATTCCTTGATTGCCTTGGCATTTTTCATATAATAGTTGATTTGTTCTTTGATCTGAGCCTGACCAGCCTCCGAGTAAACCGCTTCGGCAGCTCTTTGTATAATATACGGAACTCCGTTAAACTTGGTGGTCTGCCTGCGGTTCCAAAGCTTATTCACCTCGACAGAATCCCCTGCCGAGGTATAACCAGTCACTTCCTTTGGTATTACAGTATAAGCACACCTGGTTCCAGTAAATCCTGCCGTTTTTGAAAAACTTCTAAACTCAATGGCAACTTCCCTGGCTCCTTCAATTTCATAAATGCTGTGAGGCACATCATCCTCCTGAATATAAGCTTCGTAGGCTGAATCAAATAAAATGATTGCCTTATTGGTTTTGGCATAATCCACCCATTTTTTCAGTTCGGTTTTTGATAGGGTTGTCCCTGTCGGATTATTGGGCAAACAAAGATAGATCATTTGAACCTTACCCTCAGGTAATACGGGAACAAATCCATTTTCAGCAGTGCATGGCAGATAGGTAATATCACTCCATTTGCCATCCATCCCCATTGTTCCGGTTCTCCCAGCCATGACATTTGTGTCGATGTATACCGGATAAACTGGATCAGTCACTGCAATTTTATTTTCAAGTCCAAATATTTCCTGAATATTCCCTGTATCAATTTTAGATCCGTCGCTGACGAATACCTCATCCACTCCCAGATTTATTCCGCGGGACTCATAATCAAATCTGATGATTTTTTCAATCAAAAAACTGTAACCCTGCTCAGGCCCATATCCTCTGAATGTTTTCTCATCCGCCATCTCATCCACCGCTTTATGCATAGCCTCAATAACCGCCGGTGCAAGTGGCCGTGTAACATCCCCTATTCCCAGTCTGATGATTTTAGCATCAGGATTTTCTTCCGTAAATTTATGAACCCTTTTCCCTATTTCAGAAAAAAGATAGCTTCCCGGTAATTTTAAATAATTTTCATTAACAATTGTCATAATTCCTCCAAACCCATTATAAGCATCCGACATTGGGCTTCCTTTTTTTCGAAGCCTTGCAAACACTCACTTTGATTTTATATAATCCACAGGTTACCTGTGGACAAACTCCTTATTTCTCGTCTTATCCACAAGCAACCTGTGGATAACGTTTTCACAATTCGTTGAAATTTCAACCTTTTTTTAGAACCCAAGCCCAATGTCGGATGCTTATAATGGGCTTAGTGTGGCAAAATAGTCAGCTGCTGTTTCTGCGCGCCTTATTAATTTGGTTGAGCCATCTTCCTGCAGCAATATCTCTGCCGAGCGCAGCTTGCCATTATAGTTGTATCCCATGGAAAACCCGTGTGCTCCTGTATCGTGCAAAACCAGCAAATCACCAATCTCGATTTCTGGCAGCATCCGATCCACTGCAAATTTATCGTTGTTTTCGCAAAGCCCACCGGTCACATCATACATATGGTCGCTTGGCTGGTCTTCCTTGCCCATTACCGCAATATGATGATACGCTCCATACATGGCCGGACGCATCAGGTTTGCTGCGCAGGCATCAAGTCCCACGTATTCTTTGTGAGTATGCTTTTCATGAAGCACCTTGGACACCAGACAGCCAAAAGGCCCCAGCATAAATCTTCCAAGCTCGGTATAAATGGATACATCTCCCATACCAGCAGGGATCAGTATTTCCTCGTAAGCTTTTCGAACGCCCTCACCAATTAGAAGAATATCCGCCTCCTGCTGTTCAGGCCGGTAAGGGATACCTATGCCACCAGAAAGGTTTATAAATGTAATATGTGCACCTGTATCCTCTTTCAGTTCTACGGCGGTTTGGAATAGTATTTTTGCCAGTGCAGGGTAATACTCATTTGTGCTTGTATTACTTGCTAAAAAAGCGTGTATGCCGAAATTCTTTGCCCCTTTATTCCTGAGAATTTTAAAGCCTTCAGTTAGCTGCTCTCTGGTGAATCCATACTTTGCCTGGGAAGGTGTATCCATAATAGAGTTATTTATCACAAAATCTCCGCCTGGATTGAAACGGCAACTAATGGTTTCAGGAATACCCACAACCTTCTCCAAAAAATCTATGTGTGTAATATCGTCCAGATTAATCACAGCGTTCATGGATCTGGCTAACACAAAATCTTCAGCTGGTGTTACATTGGAGGTGAACATGATCTCATCTCCCTGGAATCCAACCATTTCTGACAGTTGCAGTTCCGTATTGGATGAGCAGTCAACACCGCAACCTTCCTCTTTCAGTATTTTCAAAATTGCTGGATTAGGGGTAGCCTTTACTGCAAAATACTCCTTAAATCCCTTATTCCAGGAAAATGCCTCTTTTAATTTTCGTGCATTTTCACGTATTCCCTTTTCATCGTATAAATGAAATGGCGTTGGATATTCTTTTACTATTTCATTCAATTGTTCTGCATTTACAAATGTCTTTTTCATATGATTTCTTTTCCTTTCATTATCTCAATTAGCTTTATTTCGTTCTTCATGGATTCCTTAAATAAATCCACAAGGTTTTTCTTCTGAGAATAAAGGCAAGTCGAGTTCTCCCCATCTTCAATATCCCCCGTCAGCACATTGGCCGAGTCAGCGATCAGACCAATCTGGTGAAGATTTTTATTACCGTAATACACAGTTGCGTTTGCAAGCGTAACGGGTGGGTTCGTAATCAAAACCATCTTGATTCCACGTTCTATCGCCGACTGAATATCCGGCATTACTGTTTCAAGAATCTGATCAGAAACTGATATGTAAACACGCTCTTTTGCTTCAGAAATCATATGTCTTGCTTTATTCAGAATATGGGTTTCGCCTTTTATGGTGATATACCCTTCGACTTCACGGCGTTTTTCAGGAGCCAGCTTCATGATTTGGGTCTTGGTTTGTACAAGCCTTCTGATCTGATTGTCGCAGAATTCCTCAAGGGAAACCGGACTGTATTTTACCGGCTGTCCTTCCAAGATAAAGGTGCCTCCTTTTTCAACAAGAGAAGAAAGAGAATTATAAGCATTTGAGCGGGAAATACCAGTCACTTTAGCTGCTTCATAACCATTTAATTCGCCTTCCGTCAGTAATGCCACATAAATGGTTGCTTCCTGCCGAGTAAGGTTAAGTTGTGTCATCAGTTGAATCAGTTCCATTAGGTTTCATCTCCTTATCAATTTAGGGTGAAAAATATGTAAATCTTTGCAGGTTCGTAATATTAGTTGTACTATTTAGGAACACTATACTGAATTTTTGGAGTTTTGTCAATAGTAAATATTAAAAGAGCGCCACTCAGCTAGGGCCTGGTGGCTCCAAATGTCGAAACTTGCAATAAAAGAGCCACCAGGCCCTAGCTGAGTGGCGCTCTATAAAGAATAATTGTGCAATACAGAAAAAATTGTTATAATCAATTATATATCCTGCATATCCATAAATACAGTAAAAATTAATCATTGGAGAGGGCAAATCAGATGAATCAAAACCCTAAGACTTCGAAGCAAACTGCAAAACAGAAATTATATAAAATCATCTTTGAGGCAGATACGCAAAAAGGTAAAGCATTTGACGTGGTTCTGATCATTTTTATCATCTGCAGCAGCCTGGTTGTATTACTTGATAGTATCGTAAGTATCAATATAAATTACGGGGCCATCCTGTTCGCTTTGGAATGGATCTTCGTCATAGCTTTTACTTTAGAGTATGTATTACGAATATACTGCGTCGACGATAAAATCGGCTATATGAAAAGTTTCTTTGGCATCATCGATTTGCTTTCAATTCTGCCGGCTTTTGTTATTTTCATCTTCCCTTCTGCCAAATTCCTTCTTGTTGTAAGGATTTTGCGGTTGCTTCGTTTATTCAGAATATTTAAAATGATCCGTTACGTGGAAGAATCTAATGTTCTGATGAAGGCGTTGGCAGCCAGCCGGCAAAAAATCACAGTATTCATCTTTACAATGCTGTTCATCGTTACTGTTGTCGGCGCATTAATGTATATCGTTGAAGGGCCGGATTACGGGTATGACAGCATTCCGCAGTCAATGTACTGGGCCATTACCACCGTAACCACCGTAGGGTATGGGGACATCTCTCCAGGCACTCCAGTCGGCAAGTTAATCGCAAGCATACTGATGTTCATGGCTTATGGTGTTTTGGCGGTACCGACAGGAATCATTACTTATGAACTTAGCCAGGTATCGAAAAAAAACGTGGCAGAGAAAGCCTGCCCAAATTGTGGCATTGAAGGCCATAGTCCCGGTTCAGATTTCTGTTATAAATGTGGTGAGAAGCTATAGCGATGAAAGTCTTGTAGGCTTTATTGAGAAGGAGAGAAGGAGAGAAAATGAAAAATGTAAATCGTATAATTATTTTAGTACTCGTAATAGCTCTGGTGATTGTTTCTGGAGCCTGGCTAAGCACGGAGATTTTTAAAGATAAAAGTGAAATTTCCACCACAGGAGTGATGGAAAAATTCAATACAATCAGTGAA
>JAENWI010000318.1 GCA_016650115.1 Peptostreptococcaceae bacterium
ATTAACATGGGGTATTTTTGAACCGAGCACGGCGATGTTTGATTATGAACCGTTAAATAATCTGGAAAACTATACAAATTACAACTTCCCGATTATTTTGAACTACAGCGAGTTTGAGAATACTTATAAACATCCGAATTTAAAACTAAGACTTGATACGGCCTATAATAATGGTAAAACGATGGAGCTTACCCTTCAGACGAATTGGAAAGTAAAGGGTACAGGAAATATGGTCTATGATGTCCTGTCAGGAAAGTATGATGTGTTTCTGAGAGACTATGCATTGACTTTAAAAGATTTTGGACATCCGGTGATATTCAGGCTTGGTAATGAAATGAATGGCGACTGGTGCCCGTATGCGGGATATAATACGTCAAGAGACCCTATGGTGTTCAAGGAATTTTACAGATACATTTACAGCATATTTGAAGAGGCTGGTGTCAATAACGCAATATGGGTCTGGAATCCAAATGCGGAGTCCTTTCCCGATTTTAAATGGAATGATACTTTAATGTATTATCCGGGAGATGAATATGTTGATGTTGTAGGATTGACAGCCTATAATACTGGAATTTACTACGCTTCAACAGGCGAAAAATGGCAGGAATTCGAGGAACTTTATGGCAATTTATACAATGAATATTACAGAAATTTTGGCCAGCCGTTAATGATTTCTGAATTTGCTTCTGCTAGCCATGGCGGTGACAAAACCCAATGGGTTTCCAATATGTTTGAAAATATAAAATATTATCCAAATATTAAGGTGGCAATATGGTGGGACGGAAGTGACCGGGATGCCAATGGCAACATTGCCCGTTCTTATTATATAGATGATCCTGTCAGCGTATTGGATGTATTCAAAAAATACCTGAAAAAATCATGGAAACTGGATTCATACGCATAAATATAAGCATCCGACATTGGGCTTGTGAAAAAATTAACCCTTGCAGTTGGTGGATTTGTTTAAAATAAACCTGTGGATAAGTTTTATCCCATTAAAAAAGAGCATGCAAGAGATGTTTTCGCATTTATTGCATGCTCTTTCTTTTAGTCCTGAATTATATGGCACTAATTGTATATGGTGCTAATTGGAAGGGCAGCCCACGGTTATCCACAGGTTGCCTGTGTATAACTTAAATTACAAATGACTGATTGCAAGGCCTCTCAAAAAACCAAGCCCAATGTCGGATGCTTATAATGGGCTTATCAAGCTGTGCCCTGTCATTTCTTTTGGGATTTCCAGCCCCATAATATCTAAAAGGGTTGGGGCTAAATCGGCCAGCACACCGCCCTCTCTCAATTGTTTCGGATTGTTGGAAATGAAAACGAGAGGAACAGGGTTTAAGGAATGGGAAGTTTGAACATTGCCATCCTTATCCAGCATTTCATCTGCATTGCCATGATCTGCAGTTAATAAAATTTGCCCTCCTTTTGCAAGTACAGCATCCGCTATTTTTGGAACACATTTGTCCAGAGCTTCTACTGCCAGTTTTGCAGCTTCAAAAATCCCTGAATGGCCAACCATATCAGCGTTTGCAAAATTAAGGACAATCAGATCATACTTGTCAGAATTGATTTGCTCCAAAACTTTTTCTGTTACAATGAATGCGCTCATTTCAGGCTGAAGATCATATGTGGCCACTTTTGGTGATGGAATTAATATTCTATCTTCTTCAAAATTTGGCTGTTCCACCCCCCCATTAAAAAAGAAGGTTACGTGAGCATATTTTTCTGTTTCAGCGATTCTAAGTTGCTTTAATTTTAACTTTGATAAATACTCTCCAAGCGTATTATTCAGGCTTTGGGGAAGAAAGGCCACTTGTACATTTGGCATCTCCAGGTCATACTGGGTAAGACAAACATA
>JAENWI010000335.1 GCA_016650115.1 Peptostreptococcaceae bacterium
CTCGGTATGGCTGGAGCAGGAACTTCTAGAGGATTATATAAATGGGTACTGGCCTAAGTATATCAAGGCTGAAAAAGAACTTGCGGATTATGAAGCAGTTAATCTTGGTGAGGCTGAAACAGTATTTGTTGCCTTTGGTTCTACAGCACGAGTAGTGCTTGAAGCGATGGATATTTTAGCAAAGGAAGGTATAAAGACAGGCCTGATCAGACCTAAAACGTTATGGCCTTTCCCAAATGAAGCTTTTAGTAAAATCGGACCACAGACTAAACAAATTATATCTGTTGAATTATCTCAGGGTCAGATGATTCATGATGTTAAATATGCACTGGAAGGCAGACTGCCGGTTGCTCTCATTAATAGAGTCGGCGGAATGCTTATTGACCCAATTGAAGTGGCAGAGAGAACCAAGAAAATTTTGGAGGTGAAATAAGTGAAACCGGTATTTGAATATACAAAGGGAATGCGTGAAATGGAATTGCATTATTGTCCAGGCTGTACACACGGAATTGCCCATCGTTTGATTATGGAAGTTTTAGAGGAAAGAGGAGATTTGGGGAATTGCATTGCAGTATCTCCAGTAGGATGTTCAATTGTGGCACATCATTATCTGAATGTTGACATGATTGAAGCTGCACATGGAAGAGCTCCGGCAACAGCGTCCGGTATAAAAAGAGTTCATCCGGATTCACCTGTATTTACCTATCAGGGAGATGGAGATCTTGCCTCCATAGGAACAGCAGAAATTGTTCATGCAGCGCACAGAGGAGAAAAATTCTGTACATTCTTTATCAATAATGCAATTTATGGAATGACTGGCGGTCAAATGGCGCCTACAACGCTTATCGGACAAAAATCCACGACTTGTGTTGACGGAAGAACGGTTGCTCAGGCAGGAATGCCACTTAGAATGGCTGAATTGATTGCGACGATAGATGGAGCTGTATATGTTGAAAGAGTCTCGCTATCATCACCGGCAGAGATAAGAAAAGCGAAAAAAGCGATTCAGAAGGCATTTGAGATTCAGGAAAAGAAATTGGGATTTGCCTTTGTTGAATTTTTATCTACCTGTCCTACAAACTGGGGATTGAATCCTGTAGATTCAATCGAGTGGCTCAAGGAAAACATGATCCCTTATTATCCGCTTAAGCAGTTTAAGTGTCCAGAAGAGGTAAAATAAATGAGTGTTAAAAAAATATTTATCGCCGGGTTCGGCGGCCAGGGTGTGCTGCTGATTGGACGAATGCTTGCTTATGCAGCTATGTATGAAGAAAAGGAAGTCACCTGGATGCCATCCTATGGTCCTGAAATGAGAGGTGGCACAGCGAACTGTACCGTCTGTATTTCTGAAGACCCCATTGCCTCACCCCTTGCATCCACTTGCGATGTCCTGGTTGCCATGAACGGACCATCCCTTGATAAATTTGAGGGCATGCTTTTACCTGGTGGAGATTTATTTATAAATTCATCTATAGTGCCACAGAAGACAACAAGAACCGATGTGAATGTCTATTACGTGGACTGTAACAAGATCGCTGAAGAACAGGTTGGAAATGGAAAAACAGCAAATATGGTTATGCTTGGCGCTATCATTCAGATAACAAAGGTTGTTGGACTGTCTATTATGGAAAAAGTATTTGAAAAAGTAATGACTGGTGGGAAAACGGCGCTTATCGCACTTAATATGAAGGCGCTTGAGGCCTGGACAAAATAAGGAAGAATTTTGCTATGAAAC
>JAENWI010000487.1 GCA_016650115.1 Peptostreptococcaceae bacterium
AGAAATCCCAACCCCAAGCTATGTAATAGATGAGGGTTTACTGACAAAAAATCTTGAGATGTTAAAAAATATAATTGAACAGACAGGGTGCCATATTCTGCTGGCACAAAAGTGCTTTTCCATGTTTCCTGTTTATCCACTAATCAGACAGTACATCAGCGGAGCGACGGCGAGCGGTTTGTTTGAAGCAAAGCTTGGATATGAACATATGGGAGGGGAAAACCACATATTTTCTGCTGCCTACAGAGAAGAAGAGATGGATGAAATCCTCGAAATTTGTGATCATATTATATTCAACTCATTTTTACAATGGGAAAAATACAGGGAGAAGGCCATTCTTTCGGGCAAAGAATTCGGTCTTCGCATCAACCCAGAATGTTCTACTCAAGGTGGGAATGACATGTATGATCCTTGTGCACCATATTCCCGTCTGGGTATTACAAAAAAGAACTTCAGACCTGAACTGCTGAATGGGATAACCGGACTTCACTTCCATACCTTGTGTGAACAGAATTCTGGCGATTTGAAAACAACTCTTGCAGCAGTTGAAGAATTATTTGGTGAATTTCTTCCAAAAATGAAGTGGATTAACTTTGGTGGTGGTCACCATATAACCCGAGAGGATTATGATGTGGACACATTGGTGGACTGCATAAAAACAACACGGGAAAAGTATGACTTAGAAATATACCTGGAACCAGGAGAAGCGGTGGCTTTAAATGCAGGCACACTTGTTACGACTGTGCTTGATATTGTAGAGAACGGTATGAATATCGCAATCCTTGACACTTCTGCTGCATGCCATATGCCGGATGTTCTTGAGATGCCTTATCGGCCTGAGGTGACTGGGGCCGGAAAACCTGGAGAAAAGAAATATACTTATCGTTTAGGCGGGCCAACCTGTCTTTCAGGGGACATTATTGGAGATTACTCTTTTGATGAACCGCTGCAGATTGGAGACCGGCTGGAATTCTGTGATATGGCAATTTATTCTATGGTGAAGAACAATACCTTTAATGGGATGAATCTTCCGTCTATATATTTAAAAACAGGGGATGATTGTACTTTGATTAAATCCTTTGGGTATGAAGATTTTAAAGGCCGCTTAGGCTAATTGAGTTATAAAATTTAGCAATATTAAGCGTTTGAAGAAATATGGCTTGAAAAGTTAG
>JAENWI010000544.1 GCA_016650115.1 Peptostreptococcaceae bacterium
CTGACCTGGTCTTTGACCCCACACCTGCCTGTCTGACTTTGTCAGAGGACTTACATCTAAGCTACGCCATGATCACTGCCGCTTTGCGAACAGCTTACGTGGATCCTTTTGCCCGTAACTGGCTTGGACTTTCAACCACAGCCTGAACAATTCCTTTATCCTACTCGGTATACTCTATTCCCTCCCGCTGCAAAACAAATCATGTAAATTTTAAATGCTCCATTATCAAGTAGAAGTTTGCTGCATTCATCGAGGGTACTTCCTGTTGTGAAAATATCGTCAACAAGGAGTATCGTCTTGCCTTTGATTATTTTACCCTTTTCTAATCTAAGAGTAAAGGCATTTTTCACATTTTCTCTTCTTTCCTGAGGGTCCATTTTATTCATTGGCTTCGTTACCCTTGATCTCATCATAAGTTTCTGATCGAATGGCACATTCATTCTTTTACTCAATCCTTTTGCAAGAAGCGCCGCCTGATTATACCCCCGTTTTTTCTCCTTTTTTATATGCATTGGCACAGGAATAATCAAGTCTAGAGGCAACGTTTCAATAATTAGCCTGTCATACATGATTTCAGCAAGCTTATCCCCGAAATATGGTTTAGCATGATATTTGTAATCCCTGATCATTAACTTTTCATACATGCCATATTCTGCACAGGTAAACCCCTTCTCAAAAAAATGTTCAATTTCTAAGCAATCATTGCAAATATCGCGCCTATAATTTTCACCCAGAACCTTGCCGCACTTTTTACATGTTTTTTCATTTGCCCAGTGAAGATTTCTGACGCACGCATCACATAAAGAATAAGGCCTTGTATTATCGATAATGTTTTCACAGCAAATGCAATAAATATTTGATGGGAAAACCAGTTCCTTTAATTTCTCTATTACAGATAAGAATACCTTTGCTAAACTCTTTCTGTCCAGTTTCATCCGTCTTAAATCCCCCTTAACCAAAGAATTTGTATTACAAAACGCTTTCAGCCTGTTTGTATTATA
>JAENWI010000403.1 GCA_016650115.1 Peptostreptococcaceae bacterium
ATATAGGTGGGATGACCTGCGTAAACTGTGAAAGTAAAATTGAAAGACGGTTAAAAAATATTGAAGGCATAATCAATGTTAAGGTGAATTATTCAAAGGGAACCGCTGTCATAACTTATGATTCAAGCATAACAAGCATAATAGAAATAGAAAGAACCATTGAAAAACTTGATTATAAGATAATAAGACTCGGACAAGAAGTTAAAAAGAAGTCTGATAACTTGCAGATTGTGGGAGCTGTAGTAATTATCCTTGCCTTGTATGTAATTATCAATAACTTTGGCGGAGCTAATATTTTCAACTCTTTCCCGCAGGCAAAGCAGGGTATGGGATATGGTCTCTTGTTTATTATCGGGATTCTTACTTCCATTCATTGCGTGGCCATGTGTGGCGGAATTAATCTGTCTCAATGTGTCCCAAATCAAGAATTAAACGTGCCAAAAGGAAATAAGTTAACAAATTTAAGACCAAGCATCTTATATAACTCAGGCCGTGTAATTTCCTATACAATAATTGGTGGAATAGTTGGTGCAATAGGATCTGTAGTCAGTTTCTCCGGTGCGGGCAGAGGTATTGTAGCCATTATTGCCGGCGTATTTATGGTAATCATGGGGCTTAATATGCTGAATATTTTCCCATGGCTTCGTAGATTTAATCCAAGAATGCCAAAGATTTTTGCATCAAAAATAAATGCACAAAAAAGCAGTAACAAACCACTCTATGTAGGTCTATTGAATGGACTTATGCCATGTGGACCGCTGCAAGCGATGCAGTTATTTGCACTTTCAACCGGGGACCCCGTAAAAGGAGCTTTATCAATGCTGGTGTTTAGCTTAGGTACGGTGCCACTCATGTTTGGATTGGGAGCACTGAGCTCCATATTAACGAAGAAATTTACAGGTAAAATGATGACTGCCAGTGCAGTTCTGGTTGTCGTATTAGGTGTATTTATGCTAAGTAATGGAATGGCATTAGCGGGGGTTGCAGTGCCTTTGACATCAAATGCCTTTGCAAAATCGGAAGATTCATCAAATATTGCAACAGCAGAAGTAAGGGATGGTACTCAATTTGTAACAACGTCACTCTCCTCTGGAGGTTATGAACCAATCAACGTTCAGACAGGAATTCCAGTTAAATGGAATATGCAGGCAGATGCGAGTTCTATTAACGGATGCAATAATAAAATCATCATACCGGAATATAATATTGAGAAAAGTCTTGAGTCTGGAGATAATATGATTGAATTTACACCAACAAAAAGCGGTACAGTGGTTTTCAGTTGCTGGATGGGTATGATTAAAAGCCAAATTTCCGTATATGATAATCTTGAAGATCAATAGCAGGTTCTTCCTGCGGGAGATAATTCAAATTTGCCAAGTTGCTGTAATTAATAATAGGTATTCCGAATTAATTC